>JAADYY010000156.1 GCA_010092805.1 Chloroflexota bacterium
GTGCGGGTGCCCGGCTTCAACCTGCGGCTCTTCGTCGCTCAGGGTGATTGCATCAAAATCACCCATGCGGCTTCTGGGCACTCACTCCCCCGCTCATCTGGCCGATCTGCCGCTGCAAATGTGCGGGGGGCGCGGCATAATTCGCTCCCATACGCTGACTGATTGCCGACTGCGGAGGAGCGATCATGCTGACGGGTTTGGAGACGGGCTTCGGCCTGGATGTGGTGCTGTGGCTGCAAGCCAACGGCAATGCCCTGTTCGATGTACTGGCCGAGGCGCTCGATTTTATGGGCAATGACCTGTTTTTTCTGGCCGCCCTGCCGCTCATCTTCTGGAGCATCAACCGGCAGTTGGGTGCGCGGCTGCTGTTCGCGCTGATCGTTGGCGGGTTGGTGAATATTGCGCTGAAAATGATCTTCATGACGCCGCGCCCGTTTCAGGTCTCCGCGGAGGTCGTGCCGCTGGTCGAAGCGACCGGCTTCGGCGTCCCCAGCGGGCATGTGATGGTCGCCGTGGTCGTGTGGGGCTATCTGGCGCTGTATTTGCGCCGCCGCGCCGTGACCAGCGCCGTGATCGTTTACGTGCTGGCGATGATGTGGGCGCGTATGTACGCGGGAGTTCACTATCCGCAGGATGTGATCGCCGGGGTGCTTTTGGGCCTGCCGACCCTGTGGCTGGTCAACGCGCTGATTCTGCGCGGCGGCCCGTTGTGGGAGCGGCTGGCGGTGCGGGCGCGCGTCCCGGCGGTGCTGCTGGCCGGGATGATCGCGTTTGTGTTCCTGTTCGAGGACGAGACCGCCACCGCCCTCGTCGGTCTGCTGATCGGCGTGGGGTTGGGCACCATCCTCGAGTCGCGCTTTGTTGAGTTCAGCGCGTTTGGCCCCGCGTGGCAGCGCGCGGCGCGCTTCATCGTCGGCATCGCGCTGACATTGGGGCTGTTCGTGGGGCTGAGCGCCATCTTCGAGTCGCTTGACCCGGAGACACTGCTGCGCACGCTCCGCTATATGCTGGTGGCGCTGTTCGCCTACGCGATCTGGCCGTGGTTGGCGCTGCGCCTCCGCCTGATGTACCGGGTCAGCTAGCCGCGCCTTTGGTGCATCAGCGTTCGCCGATGTAACAATTTGCGCGGAAATTTGACGATTTTGCGCGAATTTGCCCAACTGCGGCAGTTTTTGGCATATCATGACATTTGATGAAACCTGTCTGATACGAACAGGTTGCGGTGGTGGCGATGCCCGACCGACCCGGATCGGCGAGAGTGAGTGAGAGTGGAACAATATGAGCCTATACCGCGAAATCTTCGCGCCCCTGCACTGCTTGCGCTGCGATCAAGTCAGCGAGTTTGATGTGCAATTCCGGACCACGCATGGCGATCATATGCAGCACTACTATCACGGCCACCCCCCACAGGATGATCTGGCCGCCCGGCCCGCCGAGATTTATTCCGGTTTTACAGATCTCTACTGCCCTGCGTGTTTCGAGGACTGGCAGGCGGCGAAGATTGCCGCCTTTTTCCAGACACTCGCCGCCTACACCGATCAGGGCGTGTTGGTGATTCGCCCGCAAGATCAGCGCGCCCCGCTCACGCCGGATGAGCTGTTGCAGACCGCGCAATGGGTTGACGCTGAGCGGCGCAAATACCCCGGCCCCGCCGAGTGGGGCTGGCGCTGGCTGCTCGAGATCGGCTACGTGGCATGGCAGGGCCAGGTGATCTTCCAGGCGGATGACACCGACGGGACGAGCAAAAACATCGAGGCGCAGGCCGAACTCCACGAATACCTGGAAGCCATGACCGACTCCGAACTCAAGCGCGCGGGCTGGGTGGGCGGCATCAACCCGTTTGATAACGCGCTGCAAGTCGTGCGTTCGGTGGATGGACTCCTCTACGTGGACTCGGCGCGGCTGGCCGCTCAGCCGTGATCGAGACGCCACGCCCCGATCTGACAACGTGTCGCGCGGATCGGGGATCACTGTTGCATCCGAGCGGCGCGCGCGCCGGCCTGTAGTTCCCCAACCGCCGCCACATCCGCGCCCACAGCGCAACGTGCCGATAGCTGTATGGCAATTGCTTGCAGCCACCGCAACATTGCGTATAATTGCCCGAATTGTTATAAACAGTGTCGTTGCCCAAACGCTACACTTAATTTGCCCAGCAACCGCGCCCGCTTGCGAAGCGACAGGGCGGTTTGTGGCTGTGCGCACAGCGGTCGAAATCGATCAGTGGAAGAGAGTCGGATGGCGGAGCAAGACGCAGTAGGACAGCCGGAGGCCGAACCCAACGGCGTGCTTTCGGTGTACAACAAGGGAGACATCAGCAACATTCTGCCCCCGGCAGACTCCGCCGATCAGCCCACCGATGCGCGGCTGCCGCTCGCTGGGTTCGATGCCGAGTTCACCGACATTGTGCAGTACATCATCACGGTGACGCATCGCATCTGGGAAGAGCAAGCCGTCGGCTACATCTACCACTACTACAAGCACAACACCGTCGTCCACACCTCAGATAGCGATATTTACGGGCGCGAGCGCGTGGTTGTGGGCACGCTTCAAGCACTGGCTGCATTTCCAGATCGGCGGTTGTACGGCGACGACGTGATCTGGGGCCGCGAACCGGACGGCGCGTACTATTCATCGCACCGCATCACGCACGCCGGGCGCAACAGCGGCCACAGCATCTACGGCCCGCCGACGAATCGGCAGGTGCGTTACAGCGCCATCGCCGATTGTCTCGTCAAAGCCAACCAGATCATCGAGGAGTGGTTGGTGCGCGACGAACTGCTGCTCATCAATCAATTGGGGCTGGATGCGCACGCGCTGGCGCGGTCACTGGCGGAGGCCGAAGCCCACATCGGGCAGACGCTGACCATCCCCGGCGAAGCCGAACGGCTGCGCGGCCAACTGCCACCGACTCCGGCACAAGCCGTGACTCCTGACGACGATCTGGCGGGGTGGGTGCGTGCCGGCTTCCACGCGATCTGGAATTGGCGGCTGCTCAACACAGTTGACGATTACTATGCCGAAACGCTTGTCGCGCAGTCGGCGTCGGGGCGCTGGCTGCACGGCAGGGGCAGCTACAAAGCGTATGTGCTCTCACTTTTGGCCGCTTTTCCAGATCTGGTGCTGCGGGTGGAGCATGTCTGCGCTATCCCCGAAAGCGACGGATCGATGCGGGTGGCGGTTCGCTGGCGGATGCAGGGCACGCACACCGGGCCGGGCGTCTACGGCAAACCGACCGGCAAACCGATCCAGATCATCGGCATCACGCACCAGCAGATTCTGGGCGGGCGCGTCGTACAGGAGTGGACATTGTTCGACGAATTCGCCCTCCTCAAACAGCTATATGCACCCATCGCTACCGACCGGGTGATATAGCCGCGCGGGCCAACCCGGCCTGCTGCGGTCACGAACATGATCAACCATTTGCAAGTAAGGAGCTGTTTCATGCGTAAGTTAGTGCCCTTTTTGTTGATTGCGATTCTGGTGCTGGCAGGCGGTGTCGTCGTCAGCGCGCAGGATGAAGCCGCCTGCAACATCGCCGCGCCGTCCGCAGCCACCTCGATTGATATGATCGGCTGGTCGTTCCCAATCACCGACCTGTACGCCGACGCGCTGGAAGCTTGCAACGAGGTCGAGAACCTGAACGTCAACACGCAGTTGCTCACCTCGTCGGATGCACAGGGTCAGGTGCGGCTGGCGCTTTCCGGCGGCGGTGAATCGCCGTTCGAGATCGTGCACGCCGATGACGGCTTCATCCTTGAAATGGCGACTAACGGTTGGGCCATGCCGCTCGACGATTTGATCGCCGAATACAGCGAAGCCTACGGCCTCGACGACATCCCCGCCAGCTTGTTCGAGGCGGCGACCATCGACGGGCAGGTGTACGGCATTCCGTTCACGGCCAACACGATGCACTTCTTCTACCGCACCGACCTGTTCGAGCAGTACGAGATCGAGGTGCCGGAAACCTACGACGATGTGATCGCCGCCTGCGCAGTGCTCAGCGAAGATCCCACGCTGATCCTGCCGTTCACCATGAACCTGCACGCGGGTTGGGCCTGGCGCACCGAGTTCCATAACTTCCTGGGGTCGTTCGGCGGCGAGTGGCTGAACGAAGACAGCACCCCGGCCTTCAACAACGAAGCGGGTGTGGCCGCCGTCGAGAAGATGCTCGAAGTGGTGGATGCCTGCATGGGCGCCGAGGGTCTCACCTACAGCATCGATGACAGCGAGATTGGCATGGAGCAGGGCGACCTGGCGATGGTCAACATCTGGGCCAGCCGCGCCGCCAACATGGATAACCCGGATCTGTCGAACTTCGTGGGCATCATCGGCTTCGCCCCGGCCCCGCGCGCCAACCCCGACGGCCCCTTCAGCGGCCCGGCGGCCACCGACTTCTACGTCATCCCGGCCAACACCCCGGTCGATCCTGATCTGATCTTCCAGGTGATTATGGAAGCGGTCGATGTCGAGACGCAGACCGCCGCCGCCGAACTGGGCATCGTCACACGCACGTCGGTCGCCGAAAGCGGCGTTGGCGGGCGCTACCTGGAAGCGGCCTCGCGCACGATTGCCGAGGGCGTGGGCAATTACGGCGATGACCCGGCAGTGGCGATTGCCCGCGTCGCCATCGAGAATAACCTGCCGCGCGTGATCACCGAGGGCCTCAGCCCGCAGGAAGCGCTGGACGCGGCGGCGGCAGAATACGTCACCGAAGCGACCGCGCAGGGCTTCCTGGAGTAACGGACGCCCGGCCCTCACTGTGCCTCCTGTGAATCCCGCTCCCGGCAGCCCGCTTGGGAGCGGGATTTCAGATTTGGCACCATCCACTCTGCCCGCTCACCGAGCCGCTGGAAAATTCTGATGAAACGCGATCAATTCACGTTGTTTGTGGCCCCAAGTGTGATCATCATGGTGCTGCTGATGGTGCTGCCGCTGGCGACGGCCATCATTCTCGGCTTCCACCGCCTGACATTTACCAACATCAACAACCCGGAATTTGTGGGGTTGCAAAATTATATCGAAGTGCTCACCGACAGCCGCTTCTGGAACGCGATGGGCTTCACCCTCATCTACACCGCCGTCACGGTGCCGCTGCATATTGTGCTGGGGTTGGCGGTGGCGCTGCTGCTGGATCAGGTGAAGTATTTGCGCGGCTTCTACATCGCCGGGGCGCTGCTGCCGTTCATCGTGACGCCAGTGGTGGGCACGCTGATGTTTCGGCTGACGTTTGAGCGCGGCGGCTTATATACTTATTTGCTCTCCGAACTTTTAGACAGCCGCGTCAATTTCTTTCTGGACGGCACGACCGTGACATTCCTGGTGCTGTTTCACGGCGTCTGGTACATCACGCCGTTTGCGATGATCGTGCTGTTCGCGGGCTTGCAGACCCTGCCCAAAGATCCGCTGGAAGCCGCCAAAGTGGACGGGGCCACCTGGTTACAGCGGATGCGCCACGTGATTCTGCCGCACTTGCGCTCGCTGTTTTTGTTCATCGCGCTCATCTCCATCATGGATGCGTACCGGGTGTTCGACAGCATTTTCGTGCTCACCAAACAGAACCCCATCTACGGCGTCGAGACGATCATGTATTACAACTATGAGGTCGCGCTGAGTTTCCAGCGGCTGGGCAAAGCCAACGCCATGAGCGTCCTCACCGTGATCGGCATCTTCGTCGTGCTCATCCCGTTCCTGTACATCACCTATCGCCAGCAAACCGAGACCACCTAACCGGATTACGCTGAGAGGAGACCCTGCATATGGAAGCGCAACGTAAAAACCCCGTCGCCATGATCGCCATTAATGCGGTCTTGATTCTGTGGCTGGTGTACAGCGTGACGCCGTTTTTGTGGACGATGCTCAATTCGCTGAAGACGCCGCGCGAAGCCAACTCGCGGATTCCGGTGTTCCCGTTCGACCCAACGGGCGACAACTACGCCGAACTGTGGCTGAACAATGTGCCGGATAACCTGCCGGTGCTGGGCTTCATCCTGCTGCTGATCATCATTGGGTTGATCGGCGTGGGGCTGTTGGCCCCCCGCTTTCCCATTCCGCGCGTCGCCACCTACAGCGGGATCGTGGCGGTGGGCGGGATCGTCGTGCTGGTGATTCCGTCGTTGGTCAACACCGCCGAATTCTACGACTACTTCATCAACAGCGTGATCGTCACGGTGGGGACGGTCGTCATCTCCATCACCATTGGCTGTTTGGCTGGGTATGGGTTGGCGCGCTATCGCGGCATCATCGGTGTGGTGATTCTGTTCGCGGCGCTGGCCTTCCGCGCGCTGCCGCGCATGGCGTTCGTGCTGCCCTACTACTACCTGGGGCAGGCGGTGGGGCTGTATGACACGCATCTGCTGCTGATTCTGACGCTGGTCGCCGTCAATCAGCCGTTTACGGTGTGGATGCTGCGCAGCTTCTTCATGGATATTCCGCATGAGGTGGAAGAAGCCGCCATGATCGACGGCTGCACGCGCCTGCAAGCCTTCACCCGTGTGATCATCCCGATCATGTGGCCGGGGATCATCACAACGGCGCTGTTCACGCTGCTGCTGGCCTACAACGAATTCTTGCTGGCGCGCATCCTCATGCAGTCGAATTGGACGCTCCCGGTGGCGCTGTCCAGTTATACCGGTGGCGAGGACGCCAGCCAATTGACGCTCGCTGCTGCCGGGTCGGTGTCGATCACGCTGCCGATTGTCTTCGTGATCATCTTCTTCCAGAAGTATCTGGTCAAGGGGTTGGCGTTCGGCGCGGTCAAGGGCTGACGCCAACCCACCTCATCGGCTGCAACTGCCGGGCACGATCAGCGCGCTGCGCGGTCGTGCTCGGTGGGGTCAACCTCAGTGACGGAACGCGCCTTCAGCACGACGGTCGAGCGGGGCTGCGCGGTGTAAAACAGCTCATGCACCTCCGCCGCTTCGTCCCACAGCGCGATGTCGTTGGGGCTGGGCACATCGGTATCGATGACGCGCCGCCACACCGCCCATTTGACCGTCGGCGCGGGGATCTCGAAGACTTGCGGTTCCCAGTGGGCGTTGAAGATGAAGTGATACCGCCGCATCCCAGAGCGGCTGACTGCGGTGAACGCGACACTGAGCGCGTCCTCGCCCCAATTTGGGTCGCCGAGGTGTGTGCCGTGCCAGGTGATCTGGGCGGCGCGCAGCAGATCATGCAGGCTGAGATCGTCGTGGCCGCCTTCGATGACGATGACGAAGGTCTCCAGCTTGATCAGCGTTTGCACAAAGCGCAGCAGATCGGCGTGCGCCTCAACCAACGACCAATCGAACCAACTGATCTCGTTGTCCTGGCAGTAGGCGTTGTTGTTGCCGCGCTGAGTCCGGCGCACTTCGTCGCCCATCAGGATCATGGGTGTGCCAGCGGCCAGCAGCGTGATCGTGAAGAAGTTCTTGAGCTGGCGGGTGCGCAGCCGCTCGACTTCGGGGTCGTCGCTTGGCCCCTCAATGCCACAGTTCCAACTGAGGTTATGGTTGTGGCCGTCGCGGTTGCCTTCCAGGTTGGCGTCGTTGTGCTTCTCGTTATACGACACGAGATCATTGAGCGTGAAGCCATCATGGCAGGCCACAAAATTGATGCTCAGTTCGGGTTCGCGCTCGCGGTGGCCGTAAATATCGGGGCTGGCGAAAAAGCGTGCCGGCAGCGCGCTGAGGCTGCCTCTATCGCCCTTCACAAATGAGCGCACATCGTCGCGGAACTGGCCGTTCCACTCTTTCCAGTGATCGCCGATGAAGTGGCCCACCTGGTACAGCCCGGCGGCGTCCCACGCTTCGGCGATCAGTTTGGTGCCCACCAGCACCGGGTCGGTTTCGATGTCCCAGAGCACGGGCGGGTTGGCGAGCGGCTGGCCGTTCTTGTCCCGCGAGAGGATCGAGGCCAGGTCGAAGCGGAAGCCGTCCACATGCATTTCATCGACCCAGTAATGCAGGCTGTCGATGATCATGCGGCGGACGATGGCGTTGTCGGCTTTGACGGTGTTGCCCGTGCCGCTGTAATTCGAGTAGTAAGTTCTGTCTGGCTCCAGGATGTAGTACACATCGTTGGCGAAGCCGCGAAAGCAGAACGTCGGCCCCTTGTGATCGCCTTCGGCGGTGTGGTTGTAGACTACATCGAGGATCACTTCGATGCCCGCGCGGTGCAGCGCCTTCACCATATCGCGGAACTCGTTCACCGCGCCCTGCGCGTCCGGCACGGAGCTGTACGCCAGATGCGGCGCGAAGAACGACATGGGGCTGTAACCCCAGTAATTGATCAAGCCGTAGGGCGCATCCTGCGGATCGAACTGGAAGACGGGCATCAACTCGACGGCGGTGATGCCCAGGCTTTGCAGATACGGGATCTTCTCGATCAGCCCGGCGTAGGTGCCGCGCTTCGCCTCGCTGACGCCGGAGTTGGGGTGCTTGGTGAACCCGGCCACGTGCATCTCGTAAATGATCGTCTGGGTGAAGGGGCGTTTCAGCGGTTGATCGCCTTCCCAGTCGTAGCTGTCCGTCTCGATCACGACGCTTTTGGCGGCCAGCCCGGCGTTATAACCGGGGTAGACGGCGCTCTCGCGGTCGTAGCGGTTGCCGAGCACCACCCCGCGCCCGTACGGATCCAGCAGCAGTTTGCGGCGGTCGAAGCGCAGCCCGTGATCGGGGCGGAACGGCCCGTCGGCCCGGAACCCGTAGATTTGGCCGGGCTGCACCCCGCGCACGAACACATGCCAGTAATGCAGCGTGCGGTTGACCTCCGGTTCGAGCGCGATCACCCGCGACGGGATGTGATCGTCGGGCTGGTCAAAGAACAACAGATCGAGCGCGGTGCAGTCCTTCGAGTAGACGCAAAAATTGACGCCGTCCGGGCAAACGGTCGCGCCCAATGGGTAGCTTTCCCCGCGCTGAATATCAGCCTGTGTGTAACTGCTGTGCTCGGTCATCGCTGCGGCTCCGTTAGATTAAACTTCGATTGACTTCGACTGGCTCCAGCTCACTGGGATGGCGCGTTGCGCAGTTGATCCAGCGGCTCCTGTGCCAACTGGAACGAAAACTGCGCCGCCTGCGCATTGTTGACCTGCACCGGGGCGGCAGCGGCCAGGGTGTCGTTGGCGCACGCCTCGTCGAAGCGCTGCCACCCCGTCCGTACTGCGCTCAGGCCCGCGTTGATCAAGTTGACGGCCTGCGCCAACTGGGTTGAGGCTTGCTGATCGATGGCTGGCTCCACGACGTAATTGTCCGGGATGTTCGGGCGGGTGGCGCTGCACCCGGCGGTGGCCCCCGACTCCGCGACATCCTGCCAATACCGCGTCAGCAGCGCGCTGGCCCCGCGCGGCGACGTAACCTCGTCGATGATGTTGTACAGCGCCCCCAGATGGCGGCGTGGGTTGGCTGCCGGCCCGGCCTCGACGGGGGGGCCGCCGTTGGGCGCTTCGCTAATGTCGGGCGCGGTGGTCGGTGCCGGGCCGGCCTCGGTGGCCGGCGTGCTGCCCGGCGCTGTCGTGATCACCCCATCCGGCGGAGCGGTCGGATCAGCAGCAGGGGGCGCGGCGGTTTCGGCGGCGGCCAGCGCGGCGTCAATGGCCGGGAGTTGGTCGGCGACCGGGCGCAACTGTTGTAGGAGCGGCCCGGCAGCCGCGACGGTGAGCGGCGTACTGCCATCGCCGAAGCAGTCGCCCGCATACGCTGCATACACGGTGTTAAAGGTGGTCAGCGCGGGGTTGAGTTCGGTGCTGACGAGGGCCGCGACATCCGGGTGTGCGCTGGCATCGGCGGCGCTGAGCGTGTAGGGCGCGGGGGCGTTGAAAAATTCTGCGCAGTCAAGCCCTTGATTGCGCACCACCCGCAGCAGTTGTTCCTGGAGCTTTTCGGTGTCGTCGCGGAGTTGGATGTAGCGCGCGCGGACATCGGCCAGCAGCGCCCCGCGCTCCGGAGCGGTCACTACGGCAGTTTCCGGCGCGTCGGTTGCGCCACCGCCCGGCAGCGCAATATCGAGGTCGGCCAGCGCCGCGAGCGCCGGCGGCAGCACCAGCGGCAGCGCCAGCAGAATCACCGCCAGCGAGATCGCCAACCCGATCAAGTTGCGCATCACGCGCCCGGTGCGGGCACGGCGGCCCAGCTTGTCCTGCTCCACGATGTCTGTCAGCAGGGCCAGCGCACGCGCTTCGTGTCTGCCGCCGCGCTTGAGCGCGTTTTCCATAGCCCGGAATTGGCCCAGCGCATAGGCGGCGGCGCGGCGCGCCCCGGCATCTGAGTCGTCGCGGTAGACGAGCACCAGCGCCGGAATCGCCTGGTCGACCGCGCCCATTTCGCCCAGCATGTAGGCGGCGGCGCGGCGCTCGGCTGGATCTGTGGCGGTCAATCGCTCGATCTGCGCTTCGACCTTCATCTCATAATCGGCGGCTTGTAGTTCATCGACCATCGCATTGGCTCCGGGTTATCAGCACAGACAGCTAACGTTAAATCAATAGGATGCGGTCAGCAAAGGAATCTTATGCGGGTAATGTAAATATAACGGCGGCGCACAGCACCGCGGCCAGCAGCAGCCCGTCGATGCGGTCGAGGATGCCGCCGTGCCCAGGCAGCAGGTTCAGCCCGGCCAGGTGCGAATCCTTGACTTGACAGACGCGCTTCAGCCCCGACTCCAGCAGATCACCGATCATGACGGCCAGCGGCGCGGTGCTCACCAGCAGCAGCGTCGCCGGCGACGTCAGCCCGGCCCACCACAGTACGATCATCCCCGCCCCCACACCGCCAATCGTCCCGATCAGCGCGCCTTCGAGGGTTTTTTGCGGCGAGATGTGCGGGGCCAGCGGCGTGCGGCCCCACCAACGCCCGCCCACATAGGCAAACGAGTCGGTGCTCCAGGTGAGCACCAGCACAAACAGCAGCCAGGCCAGGCCGTCCGGGTGAGCGCGCAACAGAAGCAGCAGGCTGAGGGGTGCGCCGACATACAGCACGCCCGCCAACGTCACCGCCAAATCGCGCGGGCGGCGGTACCCCAACATCCAGGCCGCCGGCCCCCCGGCCATCACGATGCCCAGGCCCCACAGCGGCTGCCCCACAGCGGCGCTCACCGTCAGCGCGGCAGTCAGCAGTACGCCCCCGGTCATGAGTGGGCGCAGGCCGCGCTGCGCAATCACCGCGTAGAACTCCAGCACGCCGATAACGGCCACCGCCACCCCCGCCACCGTCAGCAGCCAGCCGCCGAGGATCACCACCAGCAGGGCCACCGGAATCCCCAGCGCACCGGTGATCAGCCGCTGTTTGAGGTTGGAGAGCGCGGGCGCAGGCAGCGCCTCGCCCGAAACGGTGGTTATGCGCACAGGGTCGCGGACTCGTCTCATTCGGCACACACATTCATTGTAGCAGATCATCGCCGCTCGGCACGAGTGACGCCACTGCCAGCGGGTGCATGCCACTTTGGGGGCACAAAAGTAGAATAGGGACATCAGTGTTGACAAGGATAAGGCAATTGTCCCTCCTATGCCCGCACAATCTGATGAGTTGAAGTGTGGAACGGGTGGTGGTGCCCGATGTGCACTACGACCATGATCAGCGCCCGCTTGGCCCGGCGGGGCAATGGCTGCGAATTCGTGCTGTTCGCGCGGTTGCTTTCCGCAATCCGCTGATCCAGCGGAAGCTGCGGTGGAAATCGTCACACATTGGCGGTACGATCAGCGGTGTCGAGTCGGATCGAGTCGAAAAAATAATGATGGGGCGAGACGATGGATATTTTGGGAATTGGTGCGGCGGAATTGGTGCTGGTGATCCTGATCATGCTGGTGGTGGCTGGCCCCAAGCGGATGGTGCGCTGGGCGTATGTGGCCGGGCAGTATCTCGGCAAGCTGCGCGAGATGTGGGCCGAAACCGCGCAGATGCTCCAGCGCGAATTCGATGACGCCGGGGTGGACGTCAAGGTGCCGACCGATGTCCCCACCCGCCAGTCGATCAGCCGCGAGATCAACCGGGCGATGAACCCGCTCACCAAGCCAGTGCAAGAATCGCTGGACGCAGTGAAGGACGACATGAACAGCGCGCGCAAATCGATCACCGCGGCGCGCAATGAGACGCGGGCGGCCACAACCGTGCCGCGCGGCAGCCTCAACAACCCGCCGAACCCCGCGCCCGCCAACGCCGACGCCAACAAAGTCACGGAGCCAGCCGCGCCCGAAAGCAGCGCCAACGGCACCCCGGCGACGCCGTCGGCGAACCCACCCGTGAATCCGTCGCGCGGCGCGTCGGATAGCGACAGCAGCGGGGGGGGCGGCTCCAACAGCAGCTTTGGCACGTGGTCGGGCGGCAGCTCAAGCTGATCTGATTGGCGACAAGATCGGCAGCGGCCAAAGATGAGCGGCGGGTGAAAATCGTGGGCAGAGCGTAAAATTTCGGTTCGAAAAGCGCGCCCGCCGCTCAAGAGTTGTGATAGGATTCCGATTATGGAGACCTTACTGCAACCCGGATTTTTGGGCACAGGCGTCAGCCTGCTGGCCGATGTGATTCTCGCGCTCTATGGTTTGTTGGCGCTGCCCACACTGATCTTCGGCTTGGTGATCATCGGGCGGCGTATCGAGGGGCGCTACGCCCCACATCATCGCTACATGCTCACCGCGATCACGTTGGTGAATTGGGCGCTGCTCGCCTTGCTGGGCGCTGCCACCGCCCTGGCACAAACCGCGCCGCCACTGCTGGATCGGTTGGATGAGCCGTTCTATCTGGTGGTGTTCGTGATGTTGGTCGCCAGTGTCACGGCGCAAATTGTGCTGAGTCTGCTGGTGGCGCGGATGTGGTTCGGGGGGCTAGCGCCGCGCTGGGTGCGGGTGACCGATCTGCGTCAGCACATCGCGCTGACGCTGCTGCTGTGGATGATCACGGCGGCTCCGGGCAGCGCGCTCGCGTTGACGTGGTACACCGCCCAACCCGTCGAGCCGCCGCCGATCAGCGCTGACGCCCTCGGCCCGGTTTGCACCGCACATCTCGAAGTGGAATGATCTGATCCGCCGATGCATGGCGGATCGTTGATCCCCGCATCGATCAGCGGCTGTCGAAGCGGTAGCCGACCCCGCGCGACGTGAGGATGTAATCCGGGCGCTCCGGGTTGACCTCAACCTTCTGCCGCAAGTAGTGGATGTAGAGCTTCAGGCTGTCGATGGCGTCGGCGTATTCTTCGCCCCACGCCTCGGTCACCAGCTCGTGACGGGGCACGACGCGCCCGGCGTTGCGCACCAGCACCCCCAGCAGATTAAACTCCTTCGGTGTGAGGTGTTTGACATCATTGCGCACGCGCACTTCACGATTCATGAAGTTGATGCGGAACTCCCCGCCGTTGAAGATCATCTCTTCGCTCATGTTCGGCTTGGGTGCGCGCCGCAAATGCGCTTTGATGCGTGCCACCAGCTCATCATGATCGTAGGGTTTGGAGATGTAATCGTCTGCGCCCATCTCCAGGCCGCGCACAATGTCGCGCACCTCGCCGCGTGCCGTCAAGAAGATGATGGGCACGTCCGACATTTCGCGCAGGCGTTTGCACACTTCCCAGCCATCCATATCCGGCATCATAATATCCAGCAGCACCAGATCAGGCTGATGACGATACGCTTTGCGCAAGCCGTCTTCTGCGCCAAACGCTTTGATCACCTCGAACCCACGTCGTTCTAACAAAATGGCGATGAGCTGAACGGTGGTCTCCTCATCATCAATGACTATGATCTTTTCGCTCATGGATGGCTAACTCCGCGCGCCTTTCGTCGAATTTCGCTAACCGTTGTTGCAAATTTCTAACTTCATGTTAACACAAGCGTATCCGGATGGCAAGACGAGAGTGTTGTGAGCCGCACGCACTTGCGTTAAGATACAAGCAGTTGGCCTCCCGTGTGACAAGCGGTTGGCCTCCCGTGTGGGGGCTGTGTTACCCTGACGTTCACGCGCGCACCGGGTAGATCGTCCCCGATCAAGCGGCGGCTGGTACCATTTATCCATTTGCAGCGATTTTGTGTTTGTTTCGATACAGTTTGTAACTCGCTCGTCTCTCTTTATTTGCTCAACTGCGGTTTCTGACTGCAAAGGACGCACCCAATGGCCGAAATCAATCGTAAAGAACTCATCCTGGCGCTGGTTGGGGCGGGGACATCCCCCCGGCTGGCGGGCGTCGATTTGACCGCGCTGGATATGACCCGGCTGGACTTGAGCGGGGCCAGCCTGCGCGCCGCCAAACTGCAAGCCGCCTCGCTGCGTGAAGCCATTTTGCGCGCCGCCAACCTCTCATACGCCGACCTGACTGTCGCGCAGATGGTGGGTGCCGATTTCGCCAACGCCAACCTCACCGGGGCCAACTTCACCGGCGCGGTGATGCAGAGCGCGCGGTTGCAAAACGCCAACCTCACCAGCGCCAACCTCAGCAACGCCAACCTGCTCAACGTCAACCTGCGCGGCGCGGTCGTCGATAATTTGGTCTTCAATGAGGAGACGACCTGGCCCGATGGCAAGCAGGGCAGCCAGGGCAATCCCGCCGATTACATTTAGCCCATGCAGCGGATGCGCCGGATGGCGTTTGGGGCACGCATACTGTGCGTCGCGTTCGTGATCGCGGCGTGCGGCCTCATTGCACCGCCGGAATGCTCGGCGGAGACCCGCGCACTGCTCGCGATCACGCTGCCGCCAAGCCCCGCCGACCTGAGTGAAAGCTGCGCGTCGGGCTTCAATCCAACCTACCGCGCCGAATTCCAGATGTCCCCGGATGATTTGGAAACGCTCCAGCAAGCCACGCCTGTGCTTGAGTGGGAAGGTGACGAGACGACGATCAGCGGCGTCTACGGTGACGGTATTCTCTACGTCGAAGCCACTATCGACATCAGCGACCCGGCGCAATTCGCTGTGACCTCTGTGGCGGCGCTTGTCGATTAGCCACAGAGTCCGTTAGAGGGCTTGCACGATTATGCGGTGGGCGCGTACACTCGGTGCGCTGTTTGACCTGCTCAACCGATGGATCGTTTAGGTAACCCCATGATCGTCGATAATTCGTCGCACACCCAAACCCGCACCGCCGCGCCCGCCATCGACATTCCCTTCAACCAGCCGGGCATGATCGGCACGGAGTTAGCGTACATCGCCCATGCCGTGCAGTCCGGCCACATCTCTGGCGACGGGCTGTACACACGCAAGTGTCACGCGCTCCTAGAGGAGGCGCTGGGCGTGGCCAAAGTGCTGCTCACCCCATCGTGTACGCACGCGCTGGAAATGTCGGCCATTTTGCTCGATCTTCAGCCGGGCGACGAGGTGATCATCCCGTCGTTCACGTTCGTCTCGACGGTCAATGCGTTTGTGCTGCGCGGCGCGAAACCGATCTTCGCCGACATCCGCCCCGACACGCTCAACCTCGATGAAGCACAGGTCGCAGCGCTGATCACGCCGCGCACCCGTGCGATTGTCCCGGTGCATTATGCGGGCATCGGCTGCGAGCTGGACGCGCTCATGGCGCTGGCAGATCGTCACGGTATCGCGGTGGTAGAGGACAATGCGCACGGCTTGTTCGGGGCCTATCGCGGGCAGTGGCTGGGAACGTTCGGCGCGCTGGCGACGCTCAGCTTTCACGAGACGAAGAATTTCACCTGCGGTGAGGGCGGCGCGCTGCTGATCAACGACCCAGCACTGATCGAACGGGCGGAGGTCATCCGCGAGAAGGGCACCAACCGCAGCCAATTCTTTCGCGGCATGGTCGATAAATACACGTGGGTCGATATTGGTTCCAGCTACCTGCCGTCGGATGTGCTGGCGGCGTTCCTGTTCGCCCAACTCGAAGCCCGCGCCGACATTCAGGCGCGGCGGCGGCGCATCTGGCACCGCTACGATACGCATCTGCGCGCCTGGGCGGCAGATCACGGCGTGGGGCAGCCGGTGGTTCCGGCCCACGTCGATCCGTCGTATCATTTGTATTATCTGCTGCTGCCGTCATTGGCTGTGCGCACCGCCCTGATCGATCATCTCAAGCGGCACGGCATCCTGAGCGTGTTTCATTATCTGCCGCTGCACCTTTCGCAGATGGGGCGGCAGTACGGCGGCGCGGTCGGCGACTGCCCGGTGACTGAGGACATCAGCGACCGGCTGCTGCGGCTGCCCTTTTACAACGACCTCACCGAAGCGGAACAACTGCGCGTCATCCACGCGATTCAGGCGTTCGACGGCTGGGCAAGCACGTAACTGATTAGGCGAGTTTGATGAGGTGACCATGTCGATGGCATCGATAACGCGCATCAAGACCGGTCTGATCGTTCTGGGGCTGCTGCTGAACGGTTTGGGCCTTAGCGGTACGCTTGACAGCGGCGTCCCGCTGGTGTTGGGGTTTGTGCTGCTGTTCGGGGCCAACGAGATCGTCGATACTTTCGTGCTGGCGCTGCGCTACCGCAAGCCGGAACCGCTGCCGCTGCTCCCGGCCAACAACCCGGCCCCCACCGCCCAAGCGGTGGACGCGCTGCTGACGTTGGGCTTCACGCCGCTGGAACCGCTCAAGGAAGTGCCTGTCGCGCCCGCCGACGCATCGACCGAAACGACCGTCGAGCCGTCGTCGCTGTACCTGGCGGCGGATCAGCAGGCCATCGCGGCGGTCTCTGGCAGCAACACAGCGCTCTTCTCGTGGAATGCGGCGGGGGATTTGCTGGAAAGCCACTATCCGCAGAAGCTCAGCCGGCAGCGCAGCACCTTTGAGGCGCGGTGGCCCGGTGACACGACGCTGGCCGCCGTCTACCGCACGCATCAGGCGCAGCAGCCGCAGCTCAACCCGCTGACTATCACGGCGGCGGCGGATTTCGCGCGCTGGTCTGAAGCGCACGGCGTCAAGCATCAGCGCGGTTGGTGGCGGCCCCGGCTGATCATCATCGGCGGGCAGGCGCTGGCGGAAATGAGCCTGGGTGCGCTGACCGGCTGGGTGGGGTTTGACATTGATGTTGTCCGGGGCAATCTGTGGTTCCCGGCAATTATCGTGTTCTCGCTGCTGGCGATTGCGGCGGCGGGGTCGCGTTACGGGCTGTTTCGCCGCACCCCCTACCGCTATCAGGCGAACGTGTTTTAGCGACGGTGCCGAATCGATCAATTCGTCAGATGAATTGGCGGCGCGGCTCTCGGTTTGCGGCGGCCAATGTGCTATAATGCTTGCAGATTATTCAAAATAATTTTCGTACAAATTTTCATATTAGCCTGCGAAAGACAACCAGTTATGATCATAGTGAAAGGATTGCAGGCGGCGCGCTGCGCCGTCCGTTTGCGTTATGGCACGACCCAAAATGCGCATTATTCCCCTGGGTGGACTAGGGGAAATTGGCAAGAACATGACCGTGTTCGAGCTTGGCAATGACGCCATCATCATTGACACGGGAATCATGTTCCCGGCCAATGATATGCTCGGAATCGACTACATCATCCCCGATTTTCGTTATCTCCAAGAACGTAACGACCTCACTATTCACGGCATTCTCTATACACATGGGCACGAAGATCACACCGGCGCGGTCAGCTACGTCGTCGATGCGTTCCCCGGCGTGCCGCTGTATGCCACGCCGCTGACCTCCGCATTTCTGGAGGTGAAGCTGCGCGACGCCCGCCTGAGCGAAGCCACGACCGTCAACACGTTCAAGGCGGGCGATCAGTTGAAGGTGGGGCCGTTCAAGATCGACAGCTACCACACCACGCACAGCATCCCGGATTGTGTTGGCTTTGGCATCCACACGCCCTACGGGATCATCGTCCACACGGGCGATTATAAATTCGACAACACACCCATCGATGGCCGCCACCCGGACTACGCCAAGCTGGCCGAGTTCTCGAAGCGCGGCGTGCTGCTGCTGATGGGCGACAGCACCAACGCCGAACGTCCGGGTTGGACGCCGTCCGAAACGGTTGTCAACAATGCGCTCAACGAGCTGTTTGCCAAAGCGACCGGGCGCATCATCGTGGCGACGTTTGCGTCGCATATCTCGCGGATTCAGCAGGTGGCGGATTTCGCCAAGTCGCACGGGCGCAAGCTGGCGATTGCCGGGCACAGCATGACGGAAAACTTCAAGACGGCCCGCAAAATGGGCCTGCTGAACGTGCCCGACGACCTGCTGATCGATCTCAACCGGATCAGCAGCATTGCGCCACATCAGCTTGTGATCATGGCGACGGGGTCACAGGGCGAACCGTCGGCGGTGCTCAGCCGCCTGGCGACCGGGCAGCATCGCAGCCTCGACGTGATCGAGGGCGACATGATCATCCTCTCGGCGCACACCATCCCCGGCAACGAAGAGACCGTCAGCCGCACGATCAACAAGCTGTTGCAGCGCGGCGCAGATGTCTACTACGATCCGCTGGCACCCGTGCACGTCTCCGGGCACTGTTCGCAGGAGGAGATGAAGCTGATGCTGACGCTCGTCAAGCCGAAGTACTTCCTGCCCATTCACGGCGAACTGCGGCATCTGCGCGCGCACGCCCGGCTGGCGCTGCAATACGGCATCCCGGAAAATCGCGTCTTTGTGGGCGAAAACGGCACCGTCCTGGAGATCGACAAGGGCGGGATGCGCATCAGCGAGCGCGTGCCCGGCGGCTATGTGTTCGTCGATGGCAGCGGCGTGGGCGATGTCGGCAAAGCCGTGATCCGTGACCGCGAAGTGCTGGCCCGCGACGGCTTCATGATGGTCGTTGTCAATGTGGACGGGCAAACCGGCAAAGTGATCGGGGACCCGGAGATCATCTCGCGCGGGTTTATCTACCTGCGTGACGCCGACGAACTGCTCACCCA
>JAADYY010000697.1 GCA_010092805.1 Chloroflexota bacterium
CCCGGCATCGCTGATCCGGGCGCGGTGCTCGACGACGCGATCGCGCCGGGTCGTTTGGAATTTGCCGATTTCGGCGGCCTGACGTTTGCGCAGGTTGAGGCGCTCACGGGTCAGCAGATCGTCACGACCGGGATGATCGACGCGCAGCCTGCCAGCGACCCGCCGCCGGATGCCTTCCGCCGCCCGGACACCGACGAACCGTTCGCAACGATCCTCGACGGCAGCCAGGTCATGGCGGCGACCGCCGTCGAAGACGACTTCAACGGCGGCTGGCGCATCGAGGTGCGCTTCTCGCCAGAAGCCGGGGAGACATTGGCCGCCTTCACCCGTGCCAACATCGGCATGGCGCTGGCGATTGTCCTCAACGGCGAGGTGCTCAGCGCGCCCACCATTCAAAGCGAGGTGGGCACTGAGGTGGTCATCACGGGTACGTTCACGGCGGACGAGGCGCGCGCGCTGGCCGCACAACTGCGCGGCGGGATGCTGCCGCTGCCGTTGATCTTTGAGTCGATCACGATCATCGGCGCGCCCGCCACCGATGCGGCGGCTGGCGGCTAGCGCGTATCTGGCCTGGTGTTTGCAAACACAAATAGTTATGTGGTACTAGGAGAATCCTTGCGGTTTCTGACAATCTGGTACCAACGTCAGTATAATTTGGGTGTAGAATCCACATAAATGCAACGACATTCGTCATAAATGGGGGTGAATCGCATGGCAGTCGCTTCGGCACCACTGACCATCGGTAAGCGCTACCGCCTGATCGACCGGCTGGGGAAGGGCGGGATGGGCGAAGTCTACCGCGCCGTTGACCGCGTCGCGGGTGCTGCGCCGATTGCCCTGAAATGCGTGACCACCCCCACCACACAACTTGAATTCGCCGCGCGCGCCGGGCGCGATCAAGCGAATTTGCGCTTGTCGCTGGAGCAGGAATTCCGGCTGCTGGCCTCGCTGCGCCACCCCCACATCATCAGCGTGCTCGATTTCGGCTTCGACGAGGCCGGCCGCCCGTTCTTCACGATGGATTTGCTGGAAAACGCCCGGACGATTTTGCAGGCCGGGTGGGGCAAGCCGCTCCACTACCAGATCGGCCTGCTGATTCAGATGCTGGAAGCGGTGGCCTATCTGCATCGGCGCGGCGTCATCCACCGGGATCTCAAGCCGGGCAATGTGCTCGTCAGCGGTGATACGGTGCGCGTGCTGGATTTCGGCGTGTCGGTGCTGCGGAGTGTCGCTGGCCCCAACGACGGCGTGCTGGCCGGGACGATGGCGTACATGGCCCCCGAACTGCTGGAAGGCGAACCCGCCTCTGAAGCCAGCGATCTGTACGCCGTTGGGATGATCGCGTATGAGCTGCTGGCCGGGCAGCACCCGTTCGATGTGGGCAACATCGGCAAGCTGATGGTCGATATTCTTTCCAGCGAGCCGGATCTGTCGACGCTGCGGGCGCTCACGCCGCTGGAACGCTACGCCCCCACCGGCGCGCAGCTTGACCAGGAAGATGATACGATGATCATGCATGGCACCACTTCGGTGGTGCTGGTCGGCGACGACGCCGGCAATCCGGTCGATCTTCCAGCCCGGCTGCCAAACGATGCGCTGTCGCTGGCGGGGGTCGTGGGGCGGCTGCTGGCCAAAGCGCCAGAGCGCCGCTACCCGGACGCGCAGACGGTGATCGCAGATCTGAGCGCGCTGATCGGGGAGCCGCTGCCGCCAGAGCGCGACGCTGTCCGCGAGAGCTTTTTGCAGGCGGCGCGCTTCGTGGGCCGCGACTCTGAGCTGGCGTGCCTGACCTCAGCGCTGGGCGATACGCTCAATAGGCGCGGCAGCGTGTGGTTGGTGGGCGGCGAGAGCGGCGTCGGTAAATCGCGGTTGCTGGACGAACTGCGCGCGCGGGCGCTGGTGAGCGGGGCGCAGGTGCTGCGCGGGCAGGGCGTGAGCGGCGGCGGCCTGCCGTATGAGCTGTGGCGCGAACCGCTGCGCATCCTCATCCTCTCGGCAGATCTGACGGATTTGGAGGCGAGCATCCTCAAGGAGTTGGTGCCAGACATCGGCACGCTGCTGGGCGACGACGACGCGCCGCTGCCGGTCGCGGATGCGCCGGTGCTGACGGGTAAAGATAAGCAGCAGCGCTTGATCTTGACGATGCTGTCGGTGCTGCGCCGCCAGACTCAGCCGCTGGTGCTGATCCTCGAAGATCTCCAGTGGACGGAAGAGAGTCTCAACGTCCTCGAGCGGCTGGCCCCGTTCGTGCCGGATCTGCCGCTGCTGGTGATCGGCAGTTACCGCAACGACGAGCGCCCCGATCTACCGGAGCAACTGCCGGACGCTAACCTGCTCATGCTGGATCGGCTGACGCCGCGCGCGATGGCCGAACTCAGCGCGGCGATGCTGGGCGGTGTCGGCACGAATCCGCGCGTGTTGGCGCTGTTACAGCGCGAAACCGAAGGCAACGCTTTCTTTTTGATCGAGACGGTGCGCGCGCTGGCCGAAGAGGCCGGGCGGCTCAGCCACATTGGGCGGCAGACCCTGCCAGAGCAGGTGTTTGCCGGGGGCGTACAGGCGGTGCTGCGCCGTCGGCTCAGCCGGGTGCCGGGGGCGGGCCGCCCGCTGCTGAAATTGGCCGCCGTCGCCGGGCGCGAACTCGATCTGGAAGTGCTGCGGGCGGCGGTCGCGCTCACCGACGATCAAACGTTGGAGACGCTGCTGGCGGGGTGCGCGAATGCTGCTGTGCTGGAGGCGAAAGAGGGCCGCTGGCGCTTCGCCCATGACAAGCTGCGCGAGGCGCTGCTGACGGATCTGCCGGGGGCCGAACGCGCCGATCTGCATCGGCAGGTGGCTGAAGGGATCGAGGCGGCCTACCCCGACGACAAGCGCTACGCGGCGGTGCTGGTGACGCATTGGCGCGCAGCGGGCGACACCGACAAGGAAACCTACTACGCCCAGATCGCCGGGGAGCAGGCGTTGCTGGCCAGCAGCTACCGGGAGGCGCTGGGGTTTTTCAGCCGGGCTATCACGCTGCTGCCGAGCGACAGCGCGCCGTGTGCTTACCTGATGACGCGCGGCGGGGAGGCCTGCTGGTACCTGGGCGATTATCCCGCCGCCGCCGAGTACCTCGAAAACGCGCTCAAGCTGGCGCGGGCGCACCACGATCAGGCGTCGGTGGCGCATGGGTTGTTCTACCTCAGCCAGGTGACGGCGATGCAGGGCGAGTTCGCCCGCGCCGATGCGCTGCTGCACGAGGCGCTGCCGATTGCCCAGCAGCTCAACAACCCGCTGACGCTGGCGAATATCTTCTACGGGCTGGGCGATAACGCTTGGCGGCAGGAACAGCTCCCCGCCGCACGTGAGCATCTGCAAGCCAGCCTCGCTGTGATCCAGAATATGCCGGACGCAGCCCAAACCGACGTGACGCCGCGCATCAACACGCTGATGGTGTTGGGCGTGATCGCGTTTTTGCAGCAGGATGTGGAGGCGGCGCAGGAATATTACGAAGCTTGCCGCTCGCTGGCGCAGGCCGCCGGCAACCGGGAGCGGGTGGCGGTGGTGCTCAACAATCTGGGCGTGCTGGCCTCAGATGTGCGCGGCGATTACGCAGAGGCGCGCCGCTACCAGGAAGAAGCGCTGGTGATCGCCCGCGAGATCGGGCTGCGGCGGCATGTGGCACTCTACCTGGGCAACATGAGCGACATCAGCATGGGCCTGGATGACTGGGACGCGGCACGCGGCTACGCGCACGAAGCCCTGAGCCAGGCGCACGCGCTGGGCGCGGCGCTGACGGTGCTGCAAGCCCTCGACAAGCTGGCCCGCATCCGCGCGCACGACGGCGACCCGGACGGCGCGCTCGATCTGTTGGGGGCGGTGCTCAATCACCCGGCGTGTGATGCGGATCTCAAGCGCAATGTGCAGGACAAATCGCTGATCCATGTCGATCTGGACGGCGCGACAGTCGAGGCGGGGTTGGCGCGCGGCGCGGCCCGTGATTTCGACGCGGTGGTCGCCGAACTGCTCGCAGATTGCCACGCGGCAGCCGTCTGAGGCACACGGCCCTCACCCTCAATCCCGCTCTAGAAGCCACCGGCGACCGGGCCTGCGGCACTGGGAGACGGACTTCAACCCGTGTTGCGCTGCGCGCCACCCTGAGGGAGACGGGGCCGGGGGGGTGAGGGCCAAACAGCCAGCCGATCCATTCGCTCCCAGAATCCGAATTCACCCTACCGTCGTGATCGTTTGGCGCGGCGCTGGGCGCGTGGCACAATAGACGGTGTTATTTGGACGAAGCTTCACACAGAACCTCTGCGCCCCCCGCGCAGCAGAAAGGCGCTGTCAACATGCCTCAAGCCGCCTGGTGGCAAACCGGGATCATCTATCAAATCTATCCGCGCAGCTTCATGGATCGCAACGGCGATGGCGTCGGCGATCTGCAAGGGATCATCGCGCAGCTCGATCACCTCGTCTGGCTGGGCGTCAATGCCATCTGGCTGTCGCCGATCTTCCCCTCGCCGATGGCCGATTTCGGCTACGACGTGAGCGATTACACCGCCATCCACCCGCTGTTCGGCACGCTGGCCGATTTCGACGCGCTGCTGGAAGCCGCCCACGCGCGCGGCCTCAAGCTGATTCTGGATCTGGTGCCGAACCACACCTCAGATCAGCACCCCTGGTTTCAGCAGGCGCGGGCGTCGCGGGATAACCCGAAGCGCGACTGGTACATCTGGCGCGACGCTCAGCCGGACGGCAGCCCGCCGAACAACTGGGCCGCGTACTTCGGCGGCTCAATGTGGACGTGGGACGCAGCCACCAAACAGTATTATCTGCACAGCTTCTTACCCGAACAACCGGATCTCAACTGGCGCAACCCGGAAGTCAAGGCGGCCATCTTCGACGCGGTGCGCTTCTGGCTGGATCGCGGGGTGGATGGCTTCCGCGTCGATGTCATCGACCGGATGCTGAAGGATGAGCAGTTCCGCGACAACCCGGTCAACCCGGATTTCGTCCCCGGCAGAGATAACCTGGCGGCGGGCGGCGCGCAGCAGCGGGTATACAGCGAGAATCAGCCCGGCATCCACGCGCTGATCGCTGAGCTGCGGGCGGTGTTCGATGCCTACGACGACCGCGTGCTCATCGGCGAGATCGCCTATTCGACCGACCCGACGGTGATCACGACGCATTACGGCGGCAGCGCTGCGCCCGAACAGCACCTGCCGATCAACTTTGCGCTGCTGCTGCTGCCCTGGGAAGTCGAGGCGCTGCGGGCGTTCATCGCGGCCTATGAAGCGGCGCTCCCGGCGGGGGGCTGGCCGAATTACGTGCTCAGCAACCACGATCAGCCGCGCATCGCCAGCAAACTTGGCGACGCCGAAGCGCGCATCGCCGCCATGCTGCTGCTGACGCTGCGCGGGACGCCGTTTGTCTACTACGGCGACGAGATCGGGATGCACAACGTCCCCATCCCGCAGGATCAGGTACAAGATCCGCAGGGGATCAACATGCCGGGCACCAGCCGCGACCCGGAGCGCACGCCCATGCAGTGGCACGACGGCCCCAACGCCGGCTTTTCAACGGCGACGCCCTGGCTGCCGATTGCCGACGATTATCTGACGGTCAATGTCGAAGCGGAGCGGGCCGACCCGCACTCGATCCTCAACCTGTACCGCCGCCTGATCGCCTACCGCCGTGACACCCCGGCGCTGACGTTGGGTGCTTATCAGGCGCTGGATTCGGGGGAACTTGCCGACACAGTGCTGGTCTACGAACGGCAGCACGAGAATCAGCGGGTGGTGGTGGCGCTCAACTTCGCCGCCGACCCGAAAACGATCAGCCTCCCCGCTGGGCAGGGGCGGATCGGCGTTTCGACGCACATGGAGCGCAGCGGCGAGACGGTCGCGCTGGATCGGCTGGTGCTGCGCCCGCACGAGGGTTTGATCGTCGAGGTGGTCTGAGTTTTTAAGGTCGGCGCGCGGCGGAGTCGCGGTACGCTAGAGATGGTGATCTGATGGGTGAGGGAGTCGTCGGATGAGTGCAACCAGCGCTCCGAAGGAGTGGCCGTGCCCCATCTGCCGGGGC
>JAADYY010000157.1 GCA_010092805.1 Chloroflexota bacterium
CCCAATCCATCCCAATCCAGCCACCTTCCGGCGGCGATTCGGTCGCATGATGCTTGCCGAAGCGCCAGCACTGCGGCATGATCGTATGAGCATATAGTACCAGCGACCGCATGGAGCGCGTCATGACGACCGTCACATTGGAACACATCACCAAACGTTACGAACAATACCAGGATGGCGAGCGGCAGGTCATCACCGCCGCCGATGATCTGTCGCTCAAAGCGACTTCCGGCCAAATCATCACGATTTTGGGGCCGTCGGGCTGCGGCAAATCGACGGTGCTGCGCATCATCGCCGGGCTGATTGCGCCAGACAGCGGGCGCGTGCTCTACGACAATGTGCCGCTCGCCGAGATCCCGGCGATGGAGCGCGGTGTGGGGATGGTGTTCCAAGAGGGCGCGCTGATGCCGCATTGGGAAGCCGAGCGCACCATCGGGTTTTTTCTGCGGCTGCGCCAGCGCGAACACGAAGTTCCTGAGCGCATGGCCCGGATCGCGCAGATCACCGGGATCGGCTTGGAGCAATTGTTATCGCGTAAGCCGCGCCAGCTTTCCGGCGGCGAGCGGCAGCGGGTGGGCATCGCGCGGGCGTTGGCGCGTGACCCGCGTGTGTTCTTGTTCGACGAGCCATTCTCCAACATTGATGCCAAGCTGCGCGCCCAGGCCCGCGTCGAACTCAAGCGGCTGCTGCACGCTTTCCCGGTGACATCGTTTTACGTCACGCATGATCAGGTGGAGGCGATTGCGCTCGCCGACCGTATCGTCGTGATGCGCGCCGGGCGCATCGAGCAGGTGGGGGCATACCGTGATCTGTACGACAACCCGATCAACCTGTTTGTGGCGACCTTCATCGGCACGCCGACGATCAACTGCTTCGCGGGGCGTGCGGTCGATGGGCAGTGGCACGGGGAGAATTTTGGCGGCTTCCCGATTCGCGGCGATTTGCCGGACGGCACGCCGGTCACGGCTGGCATTCGCCCGGAATTCGTGCAGATGCACCGTGAGGGTATGCCCGCCGTCGTGGACACGGTGACACCCTATTACGCCGAGCGTTTCGTGCTGCTTGAGGTGCATGGCGGCGGCGAGCATTGGCAGATCAGCGCGCCGCCAGATTTTCAAGTCGAAGTGGGCGAGACGGTTTACTGCACGCTCGATCCCGACGGCCTGCTGTTTTTCGATACACAGACGGGCCAGCGCATCGGCTGACCCGCCGCCGATGGTTGCCTAGTTCAGGCCGTGCGCGGCTGCACCCTCTTTGAGGAACTTCAAGCCCTCGCGCGAGAGCACTTCTGGCCCCTGATTCGGCGGACGCCACAGCGCCGTTGCCGCTGCCAGATCTGGGTTGATGGCGGCGAAGGATTCCAGCACCAGCGCGCCGTCGAATTTTGCTGCGGCCAGCCCGCGCCACACTTCGTCCCACTTGACCGTACCAGTGCCCACCAACCCGCGATGACTCTCGCTCATGTGCATGTAGTCGAGGACATCGGCAGCATCGATCAGCGGCTGATAGAAGCCTTCTTCTTCGATGTTCATGTGATAAGTGTCGGCGTGCAGCGTGAGGTTGTCCGCGCCCGTCGCCAGGATCGTCTCACGGGCGTCGGCCAGCGAATTGTACATGTAGGTCTCGTAGCGGTTGCAGACTTCCAGCGACAGCGTGAAGCCGCGATCTTTGGCTTGCGGCGCAAACTGACGCAGCGTATCGATCACGACCTGCCGTTCCTGCGGGCGTGGTGGCGCGCCTGTCAGCGTGCCCAGCGCGTAAGCGATGCAGCCCGCCAGGTAATTGCTGCCGAGTTCCTCCATTTTGTCGAGCGCCAGGTTCAGGAAATCGACGGCTTTCTGCGGCTCGTCGGGCATGTGGGCGTCTTTGGGCAGCGTCAGCGAGCAGGTGGCATAAATGCCGGCGTCGGCCAGCGCCTGCTTGTGGCTCGCTGCGTCGAACTCCGCCGGGCGCAGCAGCGGAATCTCGATGAAATCGAACCCGGCAGCCCCAGCCTGCTTGATCGCTTCGTTGCCCGCGTCGGTTGTCCAATCGCCGACCCAAACGAAAGCGTGTGCCCCAAACTTGACCATTATGTTGTGCTCCTTTAGTTGCGGCGGTCAGCGACCTGACCGCACAAGCGAATCAACATCAATTGAGGTAATTTTGGTTCAATCGTTCAAGAAAACGATTACATTTTATGATTGCGAATTATAGCGCAGAAAGCCGGTGAAAGTCAGTGCGCAGACGTGGATAAAGATCGGCATATTGCTGATAGAGCGCGTCATAGCGTGCGTGCCGGCTTGCATCCGGTTCGGTGACCGGGCCGTAGCGCGTCACCTGAGCGACGGCATCGGCGAAATCGCGATACACCCCAACCCCAACGCCAGCGAGCACCGCCGCGCCCAGCCCCGACTGTTCGATCAACTGGTTGGTTTGCAGCGGCAGCCCAACCACATCGGCCATGATCTGCCGCCAGACCACGCTCTCCATCGCACCGCCCGCCGCAATCACGCGCTCGACCTGCCCGCCCAAATCACGGCTGATCGTCAGCGCCTGCCGCATCGAGAACGCCACCCCTTCCATGACCGCGCGTGCCAGGTGCCCGCGCTCATGATGATCGCTGAGGCCGATGAACGCCCCACGCGCCAACGGATCCATGTATGGGGTACGCTCGCCGGAGAGATACGGCAGGAAGATCAGCCCATCTGCGCCGGGCGCAAGGTCGGCGGCGGCATCGCTCAAGGCGGCGAAGCCTTCACCCCCGGTCAGCCCGGTGATCTGCCGCAGCCAGCGCAGCGACAGCCCCGCAGAGAGTGTCGCGCCGAGCACATACCACGTTTCCGGCACGGCATGGTTGAACACATGCAGGCGATCATCGGTGGCGAGTGCTTGACCGTCGGCGGGGCTTAGCGGCGTGAAGACCTGACCACCGCTGCCCACCGTGATCGAGGCGGCACCCGGCGCGATCAGGCCGTTGGCGATGGCCTGCGCAGGTTGATCAGCGCAGCCCGCGATCACAGGGATGCCGGCTGGCAAGCCGAGCGCGCGCGCCGCATCATCGGTGACGGTTCCCGCCTGGGCCGACGACGCCAGCACCTCCGGGTAAATCGCTGCTGGCAGCCCAACACGGTCGATGATCGTTTGTGACCAGCCGCCCGCCGCCACATCGAACCACCCGGTCGCGGCGGCGTCACTGGCATCGGTTGCTGCTTGTCCGGTCAGGCGCAGGCGGACGTAATCTTTCGGCAGCATGACCGTCCGCACCCGCGCGAGCAGTGCGGGATCGTGGCGCTGCAACCAAAGCAGCGTCGGGGCCATGAAGCCGGTGGCGGGCAGCGTCCCCGCGATGGCGGTGTAGCGGGCTGTGCCCAGCGCGTCCACCAGCGCGGCGCATTCGGCGGCGCTGCGCTGATCCGGCCAGATAATCGACGGGTGCAGCACGGCGTGATCGGCGCCGAGCAGGGTGACGCCGTGCATCTGCCCGCATAGGCTGATCGCCGCGATAGCGTGATGCGCCGGATCGGTCTGCGCCAAGACCTGCTGCACAGCGCGCACCGTTGCTGACCACCACGAATCCGGGTCTTGCTCGGCGCGGTCCGGGGCGGGCTTGTCGATGGGGTATTCCTGGCTGGCCGTGGCCAGCAGTGCCGCGCGCTCCGTGTCGAAGAGGACGGCTTTGGCACTCGATGTGCCGATGTCAATTCCAAGTAGTGTAGGCATCAATGATCCTAATCAACATTTTTATGTCTTGAATCGTCGGTTAAGGTGCGGCTTCGCGAACTGGTTTCATCGAACTCTCCTTCAAATGCGTTCCCGATGGCGTTGTCCTCAAAGCGACGCTGATCGCAGCGTGGTGCCCCGGTCGAGGCACGC
This sequence comes from Chloroflexota bacterium, assembly GCA_010092805.1. GTDB lineage: Bacteria > Chloroflexota > Anaerolineae > Aggregatilineales > Phototrophicaceae > Flexifilum. Next base: position 3,856 of record JAADYY010000157.1, read on the forward strand.
ACCACCAGCTGAGTCGTGTGGACGATTTGCTCAAGCTGCGGATCGCTGCTGTGAATGTGGTTCAGCAGCACATGGGCGGCGCTTTCGCCCAAGGCTGCAACGGGTATTGCAACAGTCGTGAGCGCGGGGTGCATGTAAGCGGCCATCGGCGCGTCGCCAAAGCCCATCACCGAAAGATCCTCCGGCACCCGCAGCTCAAGATCACGCGCGGCGCGCAGCACACTCACCGCGATCACATCGTCCAGCGCAAAGATCGCGGTCGGGCGCGCGGCTTGGGTCAGGATGCGGCGCGCGGTCGCATAGCAGTGATCGTAGTCGAGACGGCAGTTCACATAGGGCAAATTGAAGCCTGCTTCTGGCCCCAGTTCGTGGAACGCTGTCAGCACGCCTTCGACACGTTCGACAATCGCTTCGCTGTAATGATTCGGCCCAAGCATGGTGACGTGGCGGTGGCCGAGTTCAAACAAATGCTGCGCCCCGGCGTACGCGCCTTGCTGGTCGTCGCTGAGCACCCGGCTGACAAACGCGACCCCCGGCAGATCCTGCTCAAGCAGCACAACGGGCAGTCCATGCCGCATCAAGTGATGTGCGGCTTCGCGGCTTGCGCCGGGTACCATGATCGCGCCGTCGATGCCGTGTTCCAGCCAACCTTTCACGACTGCCTGTTCACGCACTTCGTCGTCATGCACGGTGACGGTCAGCATTTGGTAGCCGCGCGCTGTCAGCACGGATTCCAAGGCGCGCAGCAACAGCCCACACATCGGGTGATCATAGCAGGGGATCAGCACTCCCACGCGATGGGTCAGCTTGGGGCGGGGTTGGCTGTGCTGGTTGTTTGGGTGGTAGTTCAGCGCGTCGATGGCCGCCAGGACGCGCTTTTGCAGGTCTTGACTTACGTAGCCTTTGCGATTGACCACGCGCGACACCGTTGCGACCGAGACGCCCGCGTGTTCAGCGACTTCCTTGATGGTGACTGCCATTGTTTCTGTTTCCCCACGATGAGCGACGAACAATGCACGACGATGAGCAGCAGCGAGCGACAATGAAATGGCGTGAGGGAGCAATGCGAATCAATGATTATGCGACGGCAGATGCTGAATCAGCGCTGGGGCCGGGTGGTGCCCCACCCCAGCGACACAATCAACGCGCGATCAGAAGGTTTCCGGGCTGCCGACACCGACCAACCCCAGTTCAGGGATCGGTGGGATGGCCGGGTCGAACAGCCAGGCGTTGAAGAATGCGGCCAGCGCTTCCCCGCTGATCTCCTCGGCCACCGCGACGAAATCGGCGGTGGTGGCGTTGCCGTAGGCAAAGCGATCATGATAGGTGCGCAGAATCTCGAAGAAAGCGTCATCGCCCACGCGCTCACGCAGCGCATGGAGTGCCAGCCCACCGCGTTGATACACCGACACGCTGAACAACCGCTGCGGCGACGGATCGCCGGGGGGCGGGAAGCGGCGCTCGCTGCTCATGAATTCGTACGAATCGATCAACGCAGCCTCAAACACCGCGCGGCCTTCGGTGTGCTCCAGCCACAGCCACGCGCCGTAGGTGGCGAAGCCTTCGTTCAGCCAAATATCCTGCCAGCGTTCCGGCGTGACGCTGTTGCCGTACCATTGATGTACCAGTTCGTGCGCGATGATGTTTTCCGCGCCGCGCGTGAACCCGGCCATGTACGAATTGACGGTGTTGATGCCGAACAGCGACAACGTCTGGGTTTCCAGCGCGAACCCCAACGGCGCATCGGTGACGACCACGCCGTAGGCATCAAACGGATAGGCACCGAACAGATCGCTGAAGAACTCAACCATCTCGCCCTGCCGCCCAAACGTGGTCTGCGAGTCGGCTACCCGGTTGGATGGGAAGACGTTGCGGATCTCAATCTCGCCCGCTGGGGCTTCGGTCACGAGCTTGTAGTCGCCAATGTTGACCATGGACAGGTACGCCGCCATCAACTGCGGCATATCCCACACGTAGGTGGTCATGCCATCGGCGGTGATCACGTCGGTGAGGTTGCCCGTCGAGGCGGCGAAGAAGCCTTCTGGCACGGTGATACGCAGGTTGTAGGTTGCTTTGTCCGACGGGTGATCGTTGACGGGGTACCAGGTCGCCGAACCGGCGGGTTCGCTCGCCACCACCACCAGATCGCCGCCATACTGCCACCCGGTGTTGAAGTTGACGCTGCCTTCGACACGTGCGCCGGGCTGACCGCTGTAGATGACCGTCGTCGTGAACTGTTCGCCAGCGAGCAGCGGCTCCTGCGGCGTGATGATCAATTCCAGGCGGCGACGTTCAAATGGCGCAGGCAAATCGTTGACGGTGACCGCCTCCACCTCCAGCCCCGCCAGATCCAGGTTGAACGTGCTCAGTGCCTGTGTCGCTTCGGCTTCGATCACAGTGGTGCCGTTGACAAAGTTGCGCGCCATATCGACGATCAAGTCGATGTCATAGTGCTGCACATCGTAGCCGCCGTTGCCGTAGGTGGGGTAGTACGGATCGCCGACGCCATCGGCACCCGGCGCGGGGACTTGAGCCTGTGCCCAGGCCAGCGTGAACAGGGCACCATTGAAGGCCACGATCACGGCCAACAGCACCAATGTAACAGCGGCGCGCGAGCGCAGGATCCGACGCAAAAACATGGTTATATTCCTTGAAATCATCCAACAAGATGGTGATCAGCGGTGCTGTTGGTGACACAAACGTCAGCGCACAAATGTCAATGCGATGAAGACAACATAGGCACCTAACAGGATTATAGCAGGCCTGCGACCGAGTGTCTGCCGCAGGGCGATGGGTAACAGCACCAACGCAAACCCGATCATCCCTAGAAACTCAAATTGGAGCAAATCTGGGGTGACCGTGATCGGCAGCACAAGCGCCGTCAGGCCCAGAATAACCATCAAATTGGAGATATTTGAGCCAACGACGTTGCCCGTCACGATGTCGTTTTCGCGCCGCAGCGAGGCGATCACGCAGGTGGCGACCTCCGGCAGTGAGGTGCCGATAGCGACCAGCGAGATCCCGATGATCGCTTCGCTGACGTTCAACGCGCGGGCAATTGAGACCGCGCCTTCCACCATAAATTGCGCGCCAAAGATCAGCAGGGCTAACCCCGCCAGCAAGCGGACGACTTCCAGCCAGGGGGTGGTGGCTTCGACCAGCCCTTCCAACTCCTCAAACTCCTCGATTTCGGGTTCGATGTCGCTGCGCTCGCGCCGCGCTTCCCAGTAGACAAACCCGGTAAAGACGGCAAACCCCACCAGCAGCACCAGGCCGTCCATACGGCTGAGCGACCCATCCAGCGCCAACACCAACGCCAGCACTGAAAACCCGATCATGAAGAGGATCTCTTCGCGCAGCAGCGTCCAGCGCACCGACACCGGGAAGATTAGCCCAGCGATGCCCAGTACCAACCCGATATTGGCGATGTTGGAGCCGAGGACGTTGCCCACAACCAAATCATTTGAGCCTTGCAGAGCGGCGCTCAGACTCACCAGCAGTTCGGGAGCGGAGGTCCCCAACGCCACGACTGTCAGCCCGACCACCAACGGCGAGACCCCGATCAAGCTGGCGAGCCGCGCCGCCCCCTTGACGAGCCAATTCCCACCGATAAACAACCCTGCCAAGCCGATCAAGACGAAGAGAATATCCTGTACAATCACCGTATGCTCCGTTTTCTGCTGGAATCATCCCGCACATCGATTGTAAATATGTTCGGCCCGCTGTTGGATTGACATCGGGAAAGCGGGGGCGTTGCGCCACCCCCCAATGATCGGCTCCCGCGTGCCCACCTATTATATGCACAATCGGAGTGGCTGCCGCGGATAGCCCCATGAATTGGGGGGTAGCGGCGTGGCAACCGCGGCGTGCTGTTGAGGTGCGCCACCAAGCCAACTGCATCGATCAGCCAGCGTAGCGTGGTTCGTCCATGCCGCCGATTGCCGTCTGTAAGCTGAACACATCCCCGGCCAGCGGCTGCGCGGCTCGCTCGTCGTCGCTGAGACCAGCCCACGCAGTTGTGATATACAGCGTATCGAGGTTGGGGCCGCCGAACGCACAGCTCGTCACGCGCGCGACAGGCAGTTTGACCTCAGCCACCCGTTCCCCAGCCGGATTGAAGCGGATAATCTTCCAGCCGTCCCACACCGCGCTCCAGATGTGCCCATCCCGGTCGATGGTCATGCCGTCGGGTTGGCCTTCAGCCTCCGGCAGCTCGGCGAACACCCGACGATTGCTGATCGATCCTGTGTCCACATCGAAGTCGTACACATAAATGCGCCGCCGCAGCGAGTCTGTGTAGTACATCAGGGTATAATCAGGACTCCAGGCCAAGCCATTGGAGATGGTGATGTTGTTTTCCATCTCGTGGAGTGTGCGGTCGGGGTCGAGGCGGTACAATTTACCTTCAGCCATTTCCGGCTGGGCGTCGCTCATCGTGCCGATCCAGAAGCGCCCACGTGGATCCACCTTGCCGTCGTTGAAGCGCATGTGGGGTAGCTCACTGATCGGATTGGTGACCAGATCGAGCGCACTTTGAAACGGGTTCCAGTAGACGAGGCCATGCCCGCAAGCGGTGACAAAACCGTCGCCTTCGGCGCGCAGCCCCACCGCCGTGACTGGCCGATCTGCCTGGTGAAAGGAATGCTCACCCGTGCCAGGCACATAGCGATGCAGGCGCATCTGCTGAATATCGACCCAATAAAGGGTTTGTTCATTCGGACTCCATAGCGGCCCTTCACCGAGCTTGCACTGCACCGAGAGTACATGTTCAACGTCATTCATGCGGATTGCGAGACCTCATTACAAGAAATTGCGAGACAAGAAATTGCGAGACAAGAAATTGCGAGAACGAATCAACCATTGTGTCGCCTACGACCTTATGTCGCTACGACTTTGACCAACTTCGCTGCGTTCGTCAACCCGCAGCGCAGCGCACACCAGCAGCAGAGCGGAGATACCCGATGCAACGTTTGATCACCTTGAGCCTGATTGTGCTGATAGGGGCCATCTCGATCACATGGGCCGCCCCCGCCCCACAAGCCGAACCGACCGAACGCCAAATCATTGAAGCAGAAGAACCTGTCGAAAGTCTGAACGTCGCCGTGCAAACGCAGATCACCGACCTGACCATCAGGGGGGCAGCCAACGCAATCCTCGACGGGGCGTTTTTCTACAACGATGAGCGCTTGCAGCCGCAGGTCGATTACCGGGTGCAAATGCAAACGGGCGATCTGGCGATCCGGCAGCCGGGCCTGGACGGCTTTGCGATTGGTACGTTCTTCAGTGAGTGGGATCTGGCGTTGAACGGCATGACGCCGCTGGCGCTCAATGTGCGGGGGGCGGGCGGCGACACGCTGCTGGAACTGGGCGATCTCAACCTCACGGCGCTGGATGTGGCGACCGCGGACGGCAGTGCGACCGTTCGCGCAGACGACAATCTGCCAATGCTGGCGGGACTGCGACTTGATAATGCGCGTGGTGCCGCCGCTTTGATCCTCGATGGCAGCTACGCCGCTTTGGCTGAACTGCATACGCGCACCGCCGATGGTACGCTCACAGCGGATCTCACTGGGCGCTACCCGGCGCTGATCACGATAGAGGCCGAAGCTGAGCGCGCTGTGCTCGACGCCACATTGGATGGCGAATTCTCGGCGTTGGAGACGGTCAGCGCCGATTTTGTCGACAGCCGCGTGAATCTCGTCATTGACGGTACTCAACCGACGTTGACGACAGTCGCGCTGGCGGGCAACGGGCCAGCCGTCGCGGTGAGCTTGCCGGGGGCGTTCGATCAGCTTGAAGATCTGTCGATTGACTCGGTGGGCGCGCATATCGCGCTGACGATGACCGGCGTCTATGATCTGGGGACGGATATTCGGGTGGAAGGCACCGACGGCGCTGTCGATTTCGATGTGAGCGGCATCTGGCGCGAGGCGTTGACCGCCCAGATCGTGACACGCGCCGGATCGGTGCGGGTGCGGGTGCCGCGCAACGTCAACGCGCGCGTGACGACCAACGCCGGGGTCGCTAATGTGCGTGCGCCCGCGTTCATCATCTCTGACGAGGAGCCGGGCGTGTACGATCTGCGCGTGAGCAACAATGTACCCACCTTCATGATCGACATCGTTACAGAGACGGGTACGGTGCTGCTGGAGCGTGCGACCTAACCCACACTCACAGGGACAAGCCGCGCGAACGCCGCCGCATCCAGCCGGGTGAGGTAACTGCGGTAAGCGGCGGTTTCGGCCAGCAGCGCCGTGAGGCGGTTCGTCACCAGCTTGACGGCGCGTTCATCGGCGTGACCAGCACCCCGTGCGATGGTCACCGCGCCGTCCGTCTCGCCGACCAGCGCGATTTGCCCATGCGCCACCAACCGCTCGATCCCTGCCCGCACCGTAACGGGGCTGTGCGCGCAGGCTTCGGCCAGTGCATCGAGGGGCGCTTGCCCACCTTTCTGGTTGATCGTGTGCTTGACCAGCCCGGCGAGGCGCGTGGCGAACGACTCGAGTGTATCCAGGCCGGGATCGACGCCGAGCAGGATGATCGTCTGCGGGTTGACGTGTTCCAGAACAGCGCGCAGTTCGTTTGGCGACGGCGGCAGCGTCCAGATCGCGAGCGCGGCGGCGGGTTCGAGTTTGCTGCGCCCGCGCACCCCTTCGAGGTTCGGCGCGACTTCGCCCCACACTTGCAGATCAGGATGATCGTGGCGCAGCGCACGCAGTGCCGCCACCGGGTCGGGTGCCTGACGTTGATCGATGACCTTGACGGTTGGCGGCGTAGCGAATTCAAGCGCACCGCCCGCCGGGCGCACGTCAATCCACTCGATTTGCAGGTCGCGTTTGCCCCGATAATTGTTGGCGCGCGCTACAAATGCCAGATCGAACGCGCCGCGTGGCAGCTCCTGATCGCCACCACCCCACCAGATGACCTTCTGTGTGTGCCCGGCCTGATCCTCGACCGTCAGCAGCAGATGATCCCCGGTGCGCCCGACGGTGCGCTTGCTCTTGATCGTCAGCGCGCGGGCGGCCAGCGTCAGCGGTGGGTTGCCCATCCCGAACGGCGCTAACCGCTCGATCTCGGCGACCAGATCAAGCGTCACATCCTTTAGATCGATGTAGCCGCTGATCTCGACCGTTGGTTCTGGGCGCAGGTCGCCGTACGTCTTGCGGATCGTGCGGGACAGCGCACGCCGAAACGCCGGGATCTCGGCGGGGTCGAGGCTCAGCCCGGCGGCCAGCTTGTGCCCGCCGTATCCCTGTAAATATTGGGCGTTAGCGCGGATCATCGCGGTGATGTCGATGTCGCCGACCGACCGCGCCGAGCCTTTGCCCAGGCCGCCTGCCGGTGCCGCGATCAGGAGCACAGGGCGGTTGTACTGCTCGACGAGGCGGCTGGCGACGATCCCGACGACGCCGGGCGGCCAACTCTCGCCCGCCAGCACCAGCGCGCTTTCGTTGAGCAGCGACGGATCTTTGTCGATCTGCTCCTGCGCCGCCAGATACACCTGATTCGACATCAAGCGGCGCTCACTGTTGAGGCGTTCGAGCTGGGTTGCCAGCGTGCGTGCGGTCGTGAGGTCATTGGTGGTGAGCAGTTCGACGGCCTGATTTGCATCGGCGAGGCGACCGAGCGCGTTCATGCGCGGCCCCAACTCGAAGGCGATGTGCTCTTCGGAGAGTCGTACCGGGTCGATCTCCGCCAGCTCGATCAGCGCTTGCAGCCCGACGCGCTCGGTGCTGCGCAGAATCTGCAAGCCGCGCTGCAACAGATAACGGGTGTCACCCGTCTGCACCGCGACATCGGCGACGATGCCCAGCGCCACCAGATCCAGCAAATGATCGGTCTCAGCGCCAGCGTAGAGCGCTTCGATCAGCTTGTAGGCCGCACCGACGCCGGGCAGCTCGCGGAGTGGGTGATTTTCTGGCAGGCGCTTCGGGTTGACGACGGCATAGGCGTCCGGGAGGGTCTCGGCCAATGTGTGATGATCGGTGATGACGGTATCGACGCCGCGACTATTCGCGTAGTCAACAGCTTCATGCGCGGTGATCGCGGTGTCGCAGGTGACGATGAGCTGCGCACCCTGATCGATGATCTGCTGGAGGGCCGGGATATTGACGCCGTGCCCCTCAGTTTCACGCAGCGGCACATGGTAGCCAACTGACGCACCGCGTTCGCGCAATGCCGCCACCAGCAGCGCGGTCGAGGTTTGGCCGTCCACATCGAAATCGCCCCACACGCAGATCTGCTCGCCGGCGCGGATGGCCCGCTCGATCCGGGCGACAGCGCGCTCCATGTCCGGCAGATCAGAGGCGGGGGCGGGGGTGTAGCAGTCAGGGTCGAGGAAGGCTTTTGCGGCGCTCACGTCTGTAAAGCCGCGCCGCGCCAACGTCTCCGCGATCAGCGGGTGCCCGCCGACCGCCTCACGCAGATCCGCCGGGACGGTGACAGGCTGGGGATCGATCCAGGTTTTCATGGGCAGGTGCGGGGGATTTCAGAATTCAATTTCAGCGACCTGATCGAGATCGAGGCCGAAATCGAGTTCTGGGCTGGTGTTGGGTTCGTCCTCCACATCAACGTCGAAAAAGTTGCCCGCTTTCTCACCGCGATCACACAGCGAGCGGTAGGTGCAGAACTGGCACAGCCGCCGATCTTCGGTCAGCGCGAAGGCGTCCGCCGCACGCCCTTGAATATCCGCGACCAGCGCGGCCAGCGATTCGCCGTCAGCGCGGAACTGATCGCTAGCGTAGGTGAAGATCTCCGGCTTCTCTGGGAATTGGGCGAACCAGTAGCGCATCTCAACCTGCTCCGGTTGGAGCGGGACGCCGCCATTGAGCGCGGTGCCCGCCAACACCAGCACATAGCGGTAGACAATCGTCTGCAAGCGGCGGGCGAGCCGCTCGCGGGATGGTTTGCGCAGCGAGGTTTTCCAATCGACGATCACGGCGCGCACACCCGGATCGATGGCGAGTAGATCGTATTTGGCGACCAACCGATGATCGCCGAGCGGGGCCGACAGCGCAATCTCTGGGTAGCGGCGCGCTGGCAGGTCGGTCAGCGCGCTGGCTAGATAGGTCGCCCACCACTCCGCCACCAGATCATCGCGGATCGTCGAGGTCAGCTCGTCGGGCGTCAGCCCGATCTGATGCTGATGGATCATACGGTGCAGCAGTTGGCCGCGCACGGCGTGCTCCTCGCGCTCCTCAATCGGCTGCGACTCGACGGCGGGCCAGTGCAACTGCTTGATGTAGCGCAGCTCGAAGCGGCGGGCGCAATCGGCGAAATCCTGCAAACTGCTCTGGCTGTATTGGAAATCAGCGGGCAGCATCGCGGCTGTATTCCTCGAAATAGGTGCGCAGGGCCACAAACGGAATCGCGGGCTGCTGATCGCCGCGCCGCCCGGTGTTCCACGTGACGATCAGCTCCTTGCGGGCGCGCGTGATCCCCACGTAGAGCAAGCGCAGTCGTTCGGCGGTGTATTCGAGCCGGGCATCAGCGGTCGCTTCGCCCTCGGCGTAATCGAATGCCAGCGCGTCCGCCGCCGTCTTAAGCTGGGCCAGCGTCTCGGCTTCCAGGTTGAGCTGCCCACGAATATACCACTTCTCCGACATATACTGATCGCCGGGCAGCGCCGACGGGAAATCATACGTGTTGACCGACATCAGGTACACGCGATCCCACTCCAGCCCTTTGGCGCTGTGCATCGTCGTGATCGTCACTTTGCCGCGATGCTCGTTGGGGTCGAAGCCGCGCGCCTCGTTATCCATGCCCAGAAAGCGCCGCTGATTGGTGGCAATCGCTTTGAGTTCTTCGGCGTATTCGGGCAGCCGCCAAGTGGGGTTGGCGTCGGCTTTGCGGCGCAGCTCCACCGCGATCTTGTGGACGATGGCGAGGTCGGCGCTGTTCTGAAACAGATCCTGGCCGAGGATCAGGATCAACTGGTCGATGGGCAGCACGACCGCTCCATGCCAGCGCCGC
>JAADYY010000698.1 GCA_010092805.1 Chloroflexota bacterium
ATCACCCGGAGCGGGTGACTGCGCTGGTGACGATTGGCGGGCAGCCGACTACCCTAAGCTACGAACCCTGGGAGTTGGTCGGGCTGCAAATGTCGCTGCCGCTGCTGGCCGCCATGCCGTATGATCTGTTCAAGACGATCTCGGCGCAGAACACAGCCTATGCGCCAGAAGTGCAAGCATACGCACGCGAGGCGATGGATCAGGTGGCCTACGGCGAATTTCTCGTGATCTGGGCGGCGGTGGGGCGTGCGCTGAATGACGACCCCGACCACCAGATCACCCACCCGCTGCTGATCACGCACGGGGAGCACGACAATACCGGGCGCATCCGCGCGCAGACGCCCGCCTGGGCTGCACGCGATACCGGCGGCGCGTTCACCATCATCCCGGACGCGGGCCACAACGCCAACCAGGATAACCCGGCGTTCTTCAACCGGGCGCTGCTGGGCTTTCTGGACGGGGTGATCGAATAGCTGCAAGCGCGTAGGTGCAACCGGACGTTGAGACCAAAACGCCCGCAAGGGTGTTTTTTTTACATCGCATATTTTTTGCTGGCCTAAACTTATCTTTGGGTATGTCGCATCGAAGTTGCGTCGCGCAGATCGCAACGTAGGGAAGGGAAGCCATCATGCAAGCGAGTCACAACAATGCGTCGGGGCCGGGCATCATCCAGACAGAGAACCTGACCAAAATGTACAGCGGCGGCGTGCGCGCACTCGACAACCTCACGTTGAGCGTCGAGCAGGGCGAAATCTTCGGGTATCTGGGGCCGAACGGCGCGGGCAAAACCACCACCATCCGCCTGCTGCTCGACCTCATCCGCCCGACTTCAGGCAGCGCCAGCATCTGGGGCCTGGATGTCAACCGCAACAGCCTGGAAGTGCGGCGGCGGATCGGCTACTTGCCCGGCGAACTGAGCCTATGGGATGGGCAGACCGCGACGCAGGTCGTGCGCTACCTGCGCAATCTGCGCGGCGGCGTCGATATGACCTATGTGCACAGCTTGGCCGAGCGTTTGCAATTCGACATGACCAAGAAGATCCGCAGCTATTCGCAGGGCAACAAGCGCAAACTCGGCCTGATCCTCGCCATGATGAGCAAGCCCGACCTGCTGATCCTCGACGAGCCGACGAGCGGCCTCGACCCGCTGATGCAGCAGACCTTCTACCAGATGATGCGGGAAGTGCGCAGCGAAGGCCGCACCGTCTTTCTGTCTTCGCACATCCTCGGCGAAGTGCAGGCGATCTGCGACCGGGTGGGGATTCTGCGCGGGGGTCAACTGCGCTCGGTGCAGCGCGTCGCAGACCTGATGCAGGCCGATTTCCGCTGGGTGACGCTGACCTTCCGCGAACCCGCCGAAGTCGCTTGGCTGGCCGCGGTGCCGGAGGTCGGCAGTGTCACGGTCGATGGCCGGGTGGTGCGGTTGCAGCTCACGGGCGACTTCGACCCGCTGCTGCGCGCCATCGGCGATCACTACGTCGAGAATATCAAGGTGCAGGAGCCATCGTTGGAAGAGATCTTCTTGTCGTTCTACGGCGATGGCGAAACCGAATCGCAGCGCGAGCCGGCGACACCCATGCAAATGGAGGCGCGCTGATGACAGGGGTGATCTTGCTGGAGACGCTGCGCCGCGAATGGCGGCAGCCCATTTACTGGGGCCTGGGGCTGGGTGTGCTGGGCCTGATGATGTTCATCTTCATCCCGGATGTCGATGCCTTGCAGCAGTACGCCGATCTGATCGAGACGCTGCCCCCGGCACTGATGCAGATGTTTGGCGTGGAGGATGCCTCGGAGGTGGCGACGCCCGCCGGGTTCCTGGCGTTTGGCTATTACGCTAGCGTCACGCTGATCGTGGCGGCGTATGCGGTGTATACCGGCCTGAAGATCACCGCCAACGAGGAGGAAAACGGCAGCCTCGATATGATCATGAGCCAGCCAGTGACGCGCACGCGCGTGCTGCTGGAAAAATTCGCCGCCTACAGCGTGATCTGCGCGCTGCTGATTCTCGTGAGTCATCTCGGCCTGGAATTTGGGCGGATAACGTCCCCGGTCATCGCCATTGACGGCGGGTTGATGCTGCAAACCAGCCTGAATCTGCTGCCGGCGATGCTGCTGGTGCTGGCCGTCACCGCGCTGGCCGCCGTAAGCCTGCCGCGCCGGGGTTGGGCTGCCGGGGTCGCGGCGGCGTTCGTCGGCCTCAGCTACTTCATCGACTTTCTGGGGTCGGAGGCCAGCGAGACCGTCATCGCCGCGCTGCGCCCGGTCTCGTTTTTCACCTACGCCGACAGCGGTGCCGTGATCCAGACCGGGTTGGTGCCCGCCAATGTGCTGCTGCTCGTCGTGGCCGCCGCGCTGATCATGGCGGGCGCGCTGTGGTTTTTCCGCCGCCGCGACCTGAGTCTGTAGGGGTTATCTGTAGGGGTTATAGGAGGAACGGATCATGCCCTGGGCTGTATTTCGTGAGACGCTGCGGCGCGGTTGGCGCACGATGCTCTGGTGGAGCATCGGTATCGGGCTAATCTCGCTGCTGAACATTGTCATTCTACCGGATGTCGATGCCCTTCGGGAAACCGCCGAGATTATGGAAGCCCTCCCGCCGGTGATCATGCAGGCGTTTGGCGGCGGTGACCTGGAATTCATGGCGACGCCGGAAGGTTACCTGGCGGTGCAATTCTTCAGCTTCATTCTGGTGGTGCTGGCCGTGTACCCGGTGATCACCGGGCTGAACGTGACGGCCAACGACGAAGATCGCGGCATGATGGATGTGGTGATGAGCGCGCCGCTGGCCCGTTGGCGGCTGGTAGCCGAGAAGCTGCTGGCCTACGGCCTGCTGACCGCCGTCATGATCACGCTGATCTTTCTGTTGACGTGGGGCGGGGTGTTGATCACGCCCGCGCTGGCGGGGCTGAATATCGGGCGGATGGCCGAGGCCACCTTCCATTTGATCCCGGCGCTGTGGCTGGTGCTGGCGTTCACCGCCTGCCTGGGCGTGATTCTGCGGCGGCGCGGGCGTGCGCTGGGGATGGCTGCGGTGTTCGTGGTCGGCAGCTACTCGATTGACTTCATTGGGTCGGCGGCCACCGGATCAGCGGCGGAGTCGCTGCGGGTGATCTCGTTCTACCGCTACTACGACGGCGTGAGCGTGATCCGCGACGGACTCAACCCGGCCAATGTGGTGATCCTGCTGGCGCTGACGGCGGTGCTGGGGGCGGTGGCCGTCTGGCGCTTCCGGTACCGCGAGATCGGCGTGTGATGGGGTCAACCTGTGGGGGCAGGCATCGGCTGTAGCCCCCACATTGGGCCGAACCCTGCGCCCTACTCAGGCGCGCGGACGATCAAGCAGCCTGTTCGGCCAGGTACTGGCGCGCGAACGCGATAGCCTCATCCAGGCTGGCAACCAGCTTGACATCAGCTTGTCCATATTGTTCTTGCCCGACGGCCTCTGTACCGAAGTGCACCAATTCATCATTGCTCACCGTCACAGCACGCACACGCGGGTGCGTGAATGGCGTTTCAGCGTCACGCTTGAACACATCGTTCAACCCTATGACAAGGTCAGAAAATGACACGGTGATTTTCGAAAGATCCCAAATGAAAACCAGCGGTCCCGTCGTGCTGTTGATCACTTCACTCAGTTTATCGGCAACGTGCTGGCTGTCCTGCACAGGATTCTGCGGTTCGTCGTAGACGCCGTAGTAGATCGGCTCGGCGTTGACCTGTTTAAATTCGACCGCCATCTGTCTGTCTCCTCCATTATGGCCCTTAAGGGCATGGTCGGTTAAGCTGCCTGTTTAGGCGACTATGCCTAATGCGTTGCAGTGCTCGCTGCGGTCAAGCTGTGAGCAAAGTGGCATTTCGACAAGCTGGGATTACTGTTCGATGAGCCATTCGCGCGCAGGTTCCAGCTCCGTGAACACACGCACCAGCACACCATAATGGCTGTAGGTTTGGACAAAATCGATCATCGCCAGTTGCCCGGCCATGGTTTCCGGCACAACCAATGCCCAGAACTTCCACCCGGCTTGAATGGCGGTTGGCGACCACACGTCAATGGACCATTGGGTATCTTCATCAGACATCCTGTTGATGTTGCGGTCGTCAGATAGCCATTTTTGCGCGTTTTTTGTTCGCAGGAACTCGACGCCTGTGAGCAAGACATTGCGGAAATCGTCGCCTTCAATGTCTTTGTGAAACGTATGGTGCACAAACTGGTGCTCATCGTTATAAACCAGCGTCGCAAATTCCGAATTGATCGCTTCGATGATAGCCATGTCAACCTCCCGAAGGCCGTGCTGTGTACGAAATGCCTACGGGTTAGCATACGACTAATGCCATTGTCTGGGCGTTGAAGCTTAATCCAATCTTATGCCAGCTCTGGCAATTTACGTTTTTCACGACGCACTGGGGCTGTCAATTTCAGCGGCGGCAGGCGGGGCTGCGCAGCGGCAGATCGAGCGGGGGTGAGCAAAGATCAGGCGTGCTGGGCGTGCTGCTGGATCAGCATCTCCACGTCGCCGGGGGCGAGCGCGAACCATTCATCCGCGACTTCGGTGCCGTGCTCGGCGAACGCCTGGGCAACCACACGCTGTAACTGTTTGGTGTGCCGCAAATTCGGGCACTGGATCTGGTGGATCAACTGGGCTTTGAGCGCCTTCGCCCGGCGGTCGGGGTGCTCGGAGTGCCCGACTTTGTAGGCATCGAGCGTGGGCGAATAGGCGATGTACACGTAGCGCGGCATCTGGTAAGCCTGGGCCAGCGCCTGCGCCAGGAACGCCCCCCGCTCCGCGCTCACGGCCTCGCCGTCCTCCAGAATGATCGGGCGTTCTCCCTCAAAGTGAATCTCGATACTCACGGGTCGATAGCCTCAAACACAAACTGAACATCATCAGCCTATCACAGATTGCTGACGTTTTGTTTCTAACTTCAATTTTACCCGATCAGAATTGAAAGTAAATGAATTCTTGCGCGCCCGTTCCATAAAGCCCGGAGAAGATCACCGCGCCGCCCAGCGCATAATACACGGCCCAACGCAGCAGCGCCGGACTCACCGTAAACAACCGGTCGAAGCCGACACGGGCGCTGAACGCATCGACGGCCAGCAGCAGCGCGATCAGCCCGATGGAGAGCACAAGCTCGACGCGCGCTTCCAGAATCCCCGCCGCAAACGGCGCGCTGAGTCCGCCGCCCGCCCCGCTGAAATCCAGCAGATGCCCCCAGATGTAGAGCGCATCGCTGAACGTGAGCGCCCGGAAGCACACGAACAGCACGCACAGCAGCGCGAACGTAAAGCCGATCTTGATGGCGACGGCGTAGGGCGGGTTGTGCGCGGGCAGCACGCGCAGGTTGTAGCGGGTCACGGTCGCTTCGATGACGACGACGAGGCCGTGCAGCATCCCGAAGACCACGAACGTCCAGCCCGCGCCGTGCCACAGGCCGCTCACCAGAAAGACGATGAACAGGTTGAGCAGGTAGCGGGGGAACGAGACGCGGCTGCCGCCCAGCGGAATGTAGAGATAATCGCGGAACCACGTCGTCAGCGAGATGTGCCAGCGCGCCCAGTATTCGCGGATGCTCTTGGCGAAGTATGGCTGCCGGAAGTTTTCCATCAATGTAAAGCCCATGATCCGCGCGGTGCCGATGGCGATGTCCGAATAGGCGGAAAAGTCGCAGTAGACCTGAAACGCGAAGAAAGCCGTCGCCAGCATCAGGTGCGGGCCGCTGAACGCCTGCGGCGTGTCGTAGACCGTCGTCACGTAGATCGCCAGGCGGTCGGCGATGACGACTTTCTTGAACATCCCCCACAAGATCAAGCGCAGGCCGCTGATCGTCCGGTCGGGGTCGAAGCGAAAGTGTTGGCGGAACTGTGGCAGCATGTTTTCCGCCCGCTCGATTGGCCCGGCAACCAACTGCGGGAAGAACGCGATGAACGTCGCCATGATCCCGAAGTGGCGCTCCGGCGCGATGCGCCCCCGGTACACGTCGATGGTGTAGGCCATCGATTGGAAGGTGTAAAACGAGATGCCAATCGGCAGCACCAATTCCAGCCCACTGACCGGGAAGGTCACGCCCACCCGATCGGAAGCTGCCGTCAGCGAGCCGACCGCGAAATTGAAGTATTTGAAGACGAACAGCAGCCCCAAATTGACCGTCACGCTGAGCAGCAGCAGCGCCCGGCGGCGGCGCGGATCGCCGCTGGCATGGATGCCGCGCGCCGCAAAGTAATCGACCGTCGTCGAAAACGCAATGAGGGCGATGTATTCGACATGGCCGTAGGCGTAAAACAGATACGACGCGATCAGCAGCAGCGGCCAGCGGGCGCGGAACGGTGCCAGAAAATAGAGCGGCAGCACCACCACCGCAAAGATGATGAATTCGGGGGAGATGAACGACATAGCAGCGGATCGATCAACCGGGGCAACTGGCCGCGCCCGGCGGTGTGACCGCGATCATCAGGTGTTGCTCTGGATGGCCAGACCGATCAGCATGCCGACGATGGCCCCCACCGCGATGCCGATGGCGATTTGACCGATGGCGACGCCAACCGCCACACCGAGCGACAAACCCAACGCCGTCGCCACGCCCACTGTGATCGCCGCGCGATTCGGGTTTTGATCCATAGAAAAATTCTCCGTTTATGTGCGCTCTGTTTGCAGACATCGCCCCGTATTATACGTCAATCCCACCCAATTTCGGGATGGTTTACCGGATGCGATCTCGCGGCGGATGCGCCGACCGACACCCAGGCCAAAACTGTTAGGCTGCGCGGTTGAAGCAATTGGTGCAGATGCTGTTGGTCAATCGATTTGATTGTGTTTTGGCCCTCATCCCCCTGCCCCTGCTCCCGAACG
>JAADYY010000699.1 GCA_010092805.1 Chloroflexota bacterium
CGCTTTAGGAAGGGCTTCGAGACCCAACCGCAGGAAATCCAGGTCGATCAACTGCCGGTACACGGCGAGATCCCGGCGTGGCTGAACGGCACGCTGATCCGCAGCACGCCCGCACAGTTCGAGGTCAACGGCCAATCGTATCGCCACTGGTTCGACGGGCTAGCGATGCTGCACGCCTTCACCCTGAACAACGGATCGGTGGGCTATGCCAACCGCTACCT
Organism: Chloroflexota bacterium; assembly: GCA_010092805.1. Taxonomy (GTDB): domain Bacteria; phylum Chloroflexota; class Anaerolineae; order Aggregatilineales; family Phototrophicaceae; genus Flexifilum. The sequence goes on from JAADYY010000699.1 coordinate 222, forward strand.
GCAAAGCCGGGCGTATATCGAGAACAACCGCGAAGGCCGCATCAAGTACGGCGAATTCGCCACCGACCCGTGCCGCTCGCTGTTCAGCCGGGTGTTCTCGTTCTTCCAGCAGAGCCAGTTGGGCGGCAATACCAACGTCAGCATCACCCGGCTGGCGGATGAGTACATCATGCGCACCGAGTACCCGATGTCGACCAAATTCGACCCGCAAACACTCGAAACACTCGGCGTCTACGATCACGGTGGCATGAACGGCCAGCTCACCTCGGCGCACCCACACCACGATTTCGACCGCCGCACCGACTACAACTACCAGCTCGACTTGGGCCGCGAGAACGCCTACAATTTCTACGGGTTGCCCGGCGGAGCCAACCCGAAGCTGGTGGCGCGCATCCCGGCGCAGAAGCCGGCGTATCTGCACAGCTTTGGCATGAGCGAACAGTACCTGGTGCTGGTCGAGTTCCCATTCAGGTTGCCCAGCGCGCTCTCGCTGCTGCTGACCAACAAGCCGTTCATCGAGAATTACCGCTGGATGCCGGAAGAGGGCACCCGCTTCACCGTGATCGACAAAGACAGCGGTGAGATCGTCGCCCGCGCCGAAACCGAGCCGTTCTTCTGCTTCCATCACGTCAACGCTTTTGTCGATGACGGCGAACTGATCGTCGATCTATGCGCCTACGACGATCACACGATCATCAACACGCTCTACCTGGATAACCTGACCAAGTCAGACGGCAATGTCGCTATTCACAGTTTTCTGCGCCGCTACCGGCTGCCGCTGAAGAATGGAACGAGCAGCGGCGGATCGGTCAAATTCGATCAGGTGTCGGCGACGAGTTTTGAACTGCCGCGCTTCAACTATCGCCCGCACGTTGGCAAGCCGTACCGCTACGTCTACGGCGCGGGCACGCACAGCAACAGCCATGACTTCATCAACCAGCTCGTCAAAATCGACCTGGAGTCGGGCGAGACGAAGATCTGGCACGCGGACGGCACCTACCCCGGCGAACCGATCTTTGTGGGCGCGCCGGATGCCGCCGCCGAAGATGACGGCGTGATCCTGGCGGTCGTGTTGGACAGCGGCAGCGGCAAATCGTTCCTGCTGCTGCTCGATGCGGCCAGCTTCGCGGAGCGCGCCCGCGCGGAAGTGCCGCAGCACATCCCGTTTGGCTTTCACGGCCAATTCTTCTCGTAGCGCGTTCGGCGCAAGCTGGCTCCCCCCGGCGTATCAGCGGATCTGCCGGGGCTTTAAGCACCTGCCGCGCATCGTTAACCCCGAATTGACGATCTCCTAACAGTGGCGCGCTACTTTTCCAGCTAACGCTTACACATTGCACATTGCACAAGGAGATCGTCTCATGACTCGCATCATCCGCATGATCGCGCTGCTGCTGATCGCCCTGCTGGCCGGGGGCGTGGCCGCGCAGGACGCCGCCGACAACTACTATCTGCTGCAATTTGAAACCCCAGCGGAACTGGTCGAATACTTCCGCCTCGACTCTGGCGCTGGCCCCATCGTGGTCGCGCATCGCGGCGGCGGCACCTTCGACGGCTTCCCGGAACTGGCGGTGGAAAGTTTCGAGAATGCGCTGCGCTACGGCCCGGCGATCATCGAGGTTGACGTGCGCCTGACCGCCGACAATCAGATGGTGCTGATGCACGACGAGACCATCGACCGCACCACCACCGGCAGCGGCAATGTCGGCGATTTCACGCTGGCTGAGCTGCGCGAACTGCGTCTGGTCAACAACGACGGCGAGGTCACCCCGTACCGCATCCCCACCCTGGAAGAAGCGCTGGCCTGGGCCAAGGATCGGGCGGTGGTGTGGCTGGACATCAAGAACGCCACCCCGGAACAGATCCTCGAAGCCGTCAACGCGCAGGACGCCGGCAACCGCGTCGTGATCGCCGCGTACACGCCGGAAGCCATCGACTTCTACTTCACCAACGCGCCGGAATACCTGTACACCACGCCGTTCAACGCGGTCGAGGACGTGCAGCGCGTGATCGACATGGGCGCGGACATGGGCCACATGATCGGCCTGGGCGGTTGGGACACGCCCAACCTCGACATCGTTAACGCGCTGGCGGAGCAAAACGTCCGCACGCTCGTCTCGATGGACCGCGAGACCGACCCGGCAGTGCTCGCGGGTGACCTGGGCGTCGAAGTCTACCAGAACATCGTCGATCAGGGTGTGATGGTGCTGAACACCGACAACTACCCGATTGTCGCCGAAGCGCTCGGCTTGGGCGAGTAAGCGCCCGCCCGATTGTCATCATGTGCCCGCCGCATCTCCCGGTCGGTGGGCGCATCCCACCGCCCCTCAGGTTAGTTTTTTCTGATGTACTACTCCCAAAAACCAGATACAATTTGTCAGGAGTGCTTGCAAAAATTGAAAGCGAAACTATAATCATAGCGTGAGGAATACGGCTTATGCCCGCACTCGATACCGAGTCTCTTCAGGGTTCCCGTCAAGTGCCTACGCACAACGGTGTGCCGTTCGTCGGCAGCGTCCCCGCGCTGTTTGCAGAGCGCCCCTTCGACTTCCTCAGCCGCCTTGCCCGCGACGAGGGGGATTTCGTCAAACTGAAGCTTGGCCCCAAAGTTGCGTTTCTGGTCAGCAATCCAGACTATTTGCAGCGCATTCTGCGCGACAACCACCATAACTACCGCAAACCGCAGTTTCTCTACCAGGGCGTCGCCTCGATCATGGGGAATGGGTTGGCCGTGAGCAGTGGCGATTTCTGGCTGCGCCAGCGCCGCATGATCCAGCCGTACTTGCATCGCAAATACGTCACTGGCCTCACCGACCTGCTGACACAGGCCATTGACGATTACATCAAGGATTGGGGGGCCGAAGCCGAACACAGCACGCCAATTGACATCTTCAGGTACATGAAGCGGCTCACGATCAACGTGATTGCCAGGGCGATCTTCGGCACGGGGCTTTCGGCGGCAGATCTTGAGCGCGTTGAGCATGATTTTCCGTTGATCATGGATCAAGCGGGGATGCGGACGCTGCTCGGCTTCCTGCCAAACTGGCTTCCCCTGCCGGGTGAAGCCGAATTCCAGAGCGCCATGGGCAACTTACACCGCATTGTCATGACGATCATCGAGGAGCGCCGCACCCACCACGCCGACGCCGATGACCTGATCACGATGCTGCTGCACGCCGTCGATGAAGAGACCAATACCCAGATGACCGACACGCAGCTCTACGACGAAGTGCGTTCGCTGTTTGTCGCCGGGTTCGAGACGACGGCCAACGCGATGGCCTACCTGTGGTATCTGCTTGACCAACCGGAGAATCAGCCAGTGGCTGACGCCCTGCAAGCGGAGCTGGCTGCCGTGTTGGGCGGTCGGCTGCCCACCGCGCAGGATCTACGCGCTTTGACCTATACCCGCAACGTCTTTCAGGAGGCCATGCGTATATACCCGCCGATTGGCTGGCTGCCACGCATCGCCAATGAAGCCGACCATCTCGGCGACCACGCGATCCCGAAGGGCGCGATCATGCTGCTGTACATGTACGGCCTGCATCATAACCCAGCGGTGTGGGATCAACCCGCCGTCTTCAATCCACAGCGCTTCGCCGCCGAACATAGCGATAAGCGCTCGCCGTTCGCGTATCTGCCGTTCAGCGCCGGGCCGCGCCAATGCGTGGGCAATGAGTTCGCCTTGATCGAAGGCACGCTCATCACCGCGATCATGTTCCAGCGTTACCGGGTGCGCTTCCTGCCAGATCAAGCGCTGCGGCTGAAGTTTACCGGCTTCAATGTGATGCCGGCCCAAGTGATGCAGGCGACTTTGCAAACGGTCTGAAGCCATGCCCACCAGCGGGGATCAATCCCGATCCCCGCTGTGACAACGGCGCTTGGCTACCCCGCTGCCAGCTGGCGCTGATCCTGCTTGAGATGTTCCTGCAAAAACGCATCGGCGTGATCGGCCCAGAGCTGCGCCGTCGCCTCATCAACCGACCAGTGCCCCCGTTCCAGCGCGACATAGGCTTTCGGCCCGCCCAGCCGCTGATAGTTATCCCACGTCACCTCCGGCGAGGTCATCTGATCGCGCACCGGGTTGATCACGAGGGCGGGCAGACGATTGGCCTCAAACGGGATGGCGGCGGGGCTGTTGAACAGACTGCGCATGTAGCGCAGCGTCACCGCTTTGATCGGCACCGGATCGGTGCGCCACACATCATAAAAGCCAGGCGTATCGACCATCGTGCTGAAATCGCCCAGCAGCCGGAACGGAATCCGCAGGCGCGGTGCGATCTGTGCCCCCAGGCCGATCATGGTGCGCATCACCGCCTGTGCGCCCGGCACATGGCGCAGCGGCGCGAAGCGCGAGAGGTTCAGCGCGTCACCGTGCGGGCCGAAGTCGTACAGGTTGTGCAGAATCAGCGCCGCGACCGGCGCGCCGCCCGCCGCCGCTAAATACGTCACCGCCGATCCCAGGCTGCCGCCGCCCATCGCCAGCGGCCCGCTGTAGCGATCCCGCGCCCAGTGCGCCACATCGATCACGTTTTGCACGAACAGTTCGACGGCGAAATCACCGCGCCCGCCGCCAGAGAACCCCTGACCGTACTGATCCGGCAAGATCATTGTGTAGCCACGATCATACAGGGCCAGCGCCTGCGGGATGAACA
>JAADYY010000700.1 GCA_010092805.1 Chloroflexota bacterium
ACTCGACCGCACGATCCCGCATCACGCGCGGCGGGTGCTGTGCATTGCGCATCGCGGTGCCTCGGCGGTCGCGCCAGAAAACTCCGCCGAAGCGATCCAGAAAGCGGCGGAACTCGGCGCAGATCTGGTCGAGGTGGATCTGCGCAGCACCGCCGATGACGCGCCGGTGATCGCGCACGATGACAGCCTCAAGCGTGTGTACGGCGTTGACGGCCTGATCTCCGAACTGTCGCTGGCAGAATTACAAGCCAGAGCGCCCGTGATGACCTTCGCTGATTTGGTGGCGCAGTGCCTGGCGTTGCAGTTGGGCATCTACCTGGACATCAAAACGCTGAGCGTGGCGGCGGCGCAGCGGCTGTTTGCTACAGTCGATGCCCATCGGTTCGGGGCGTTTGTGGTGTTCGCGTCGTTCCGCCCAGACGTGATCGCTGAGATCAAAGCGGCGCGCCCGGATTTCGAAACGTCGATCCTGTATGGCTCGACGCACATCGATCCAGTGGCGCTGGCACGCGCCACCCGCGCCGATTACGTGCATCCCTGCTGGGAAAGCCACAGCGATCAGCCGCACACACTCATGACGGAGGCCTGGCTGGACGCGGCCCGTTCGACGGGCCTGGGGATCATCACGTGGCACGAGGAACGCCCCCCTGTGATCGCGGGGCTGAAGCGGCTGGGCGTCACCGGGATTTGCACCGACATGCCGAATCTGGTCTGAGCCTGATCCGCTACGGGTTCAGCGCCGCGACCTCATAATCGATCACGCCCTGCAAGATCGCGTTGAGGTCGCGCTGCGGCTGCCACCCGATATGCGCCTTGATGCGCTCAATCGAGGGGACGCGGCGCTGCATGTCCTCGAAGCCGCCCACCGCGAACACGTCTGTGTAAGGAATCAGGCGGATTTCAGAGGCGCTGTCCGTCAGGTCTTTGACGCGGTTCGCCAATTCCAGAATCGAGATTTCTTCGTCTCCGCCAATGTTGAACACCTGCCCGGTGGTGTCTGGCACCTGCGCCAACCCATAAATCGCGCGGATCACATCGCCCACGTCGCAGAAGCAGCGGGTTTGCTGGCCGTCGCCATGCACCGTGATCGGCTCGCTGCGCAGCGCCTGCTGCACAAACTTGGGGATCACCATGCCGTAGCGGCTGCTCTGGCGCGGCCCCACGGTGTTGAACAACCGGAACGGCGTCACGTCCAGGCCATACTCGTGATGGTAGGCCAGCCCCAGAAACTCATCGACCATTTTGCTGGCGGCGTAACCCCAGCGCGCGATCGCCGTTGGGCCGAGCAGCACATCATCGGCCTCACTGAACGGGATCTTGCTCCCTTTGCCGTAAACCTCGGAGGTGCTGGCGAGCAGCACCCGGCAGCGATAGCGCAGCGCCGATTTGAGCACCGCTTCCGTGCCCATGATGTTGGTTTCGAGCGTGTGGACAGGCTGCTCGATCACGAGCCGGACGCCGACCGCCGCCGCCAGATGAATGATCACATCCGACTGCGCTGCCATGCGATCCATGACGATCTCATCGGTGATCGAGGCGCGCGCGAAGTGAAAGCGCGGGTGCTTCAGCAGTGCTGCGATATTCTCCAGGCGGCCCGTCGAGAGGTTGTCGATGGCGAGCACCTGATGCCCTTCTGTGAGCAGCAGCTCGCACAGATGCGATCCCACGAAGCCGGCCCCGCCTGTCACCAGATACGTCTGTGTATGTTGAGTTTCCATGCCAGATGATCCCACGCAGTCAACGCGCACTCAGCGCCAGTGCATACAGGGCACAGAGTGTAGCACGGGGATCAACTTAAATCGATGCTGGCAGCTCAGTCATCAGGGCTATCGCATCAAAATCACCCATGCTGCTTCTGGGCACCCCCCGCGTTCCCCCGCTCTGGAAGCCACCGGCGACCGCGCTTTCGGCGCTGGGCGAGGGAGGCACTGCGTCGGGCGCAGTCGTCAAATAAACATATGTGCACAAATCTCATTAACCCCTCTCCCCGCGAAGCGGTGGGAGCGGGGTGGCGCGCAGCGCCGGGGTGAGGGCGCTACTGGGGTCACAAAAGACCACAGATGTAGAACAAATTTGGTGCGCTAGCCCTGGCTCAGTCGTAGATCAACGCCGGGCAAGCGGCGGTTTCGCCCCCTTGCCCGGCAGGAGATGCATGTTTACATGGAGCATTTAGCGGCGGGTTTGCAGCCAGCGCCAACCACCCAGCCCGGCGGCACCCATGAACGCCATCGTGCTGATGAGCACCAGCACCGGCAGCACGATCCCATCTTCGCTGGGCCGGCCACAGATGAACGCCCACACCATCCCCGGCAGTTCGCTGATGACCTGAATGTCGCGGACGTAGAACAGGCTGAACACCAGCATCGTCACCCCGAAGGTCAGCAGCAGCACCACCGCGAACAGAATCACCATGCCATCTGATTGTTGACTCGCGGCGGCGGGCTGCGCCGTTTGTTGATCGATCAGTTTATCTGTCATCGGTCAATTTTCCCCTTGTTTACGCGGCTGTCCGGGCTACTGCATCCGGAAGCCGGTTGACCAGTACCCGCTGATGAAGTTCATCGCGCTCAGGAGCACCGGCCCCCACATGATGATGTTCGAAATGATGATCACGCCAATCCACAGCCCCCACCGCTCCAGGATCGCTGGTGACGACGGCGCATTCGTTTCAATCGGCATTTCAGTCTCAGCTTCCTGTTTCGGGCTGCGCAGCGTACCGATAATCACCACGTACAGCAAGATCGAACTGACGAGCAGGATAGCGCCGCCAATCGCCGACAAATTCAGCCAGGGTACCCAATCTGGGTTGACAAACGCGCCCTCGGCACCCATGTCGGTGCGGCGGATTGCGCCATCGGCACCAGCGCGGCCCATGCTGCCACCAAAAACGATTTGGCCGACAAACCACAGGTAAACTTGCAACAGCGCCAGACGCGGTCGGAACAGGCGGCGGCCCGTCAGCATGGGCAGCAACCAGTAGAGGATACCCATATACGTGAGGAAGACAGCCCCGGCCAGCGTCATGTGGAAGTGACCAACCACCCAGGTCGTGTTATGCATGGCGATGTTGAACGTGAACGACGCATTGATCACGCCCGTGATGCCGCCGACGACAAACAGCAGCATCCCGCACAACTGCGCCGCGATCACCGGGTTACCCCAGCCCTGCCGGAACACCCAACCGATGAGGCCGCGACTGCCGCGCTTGCGCCCGGCCTTTTCGAGCGTCGCAGCGATGTTGAAGGCCGTCAGCAGGCTGGGGACGGTAACAATGAACGTCAGCAGCGAGTGCATGATCTTCGAGACTTCGCTCACGCCGGGGTCAACGAACAGATGATGCACCCCCACCGGGATCGAGAAGATCATCAGCATCAGGAAGGAGACGCGCCCCAACGGGTCGCTGAACAGCTTGACGCCGTTCTGCTTGGGCAGCATGGTATACCACGAGACGTAGGCCGGGATCAGCCAGAAATACACCAG
>JAADYY010000701.1 GCA_010092805.1 Chloroflexota bacterium
AGCGGCTCGACGCCGAGCGCGCCAACAAATTGATTGGCGGGCGCGCCAGGGCGGTTCGAGAACAGCAGCGAGAAGATCGTGGCGGTCGCGACGGCGGGCATCACATACGGCAGAAAGAAAACCACGCGGAAAAATGATTTAAACCGGATCTTTTGGAACAGCAGTATCGCCAATGCCAACCCGAAAACCAGTTGAAACGGGATCGAGAAGGCTGAGTACATCACCGTGACGTTAAGGCTTTGCAGCACGCGCGCGTCAGCGGTGGCAAGCGCGCGCGGCAGTTCCGCGATCAGTGTATAGCCGCCGACGATCAGCAGCAGCGCCGCCAGGCCAAAGAGAAAGAAGCGGCGGTCGTGTTCGGTGCGGGCGGCGGCGCGCCATACCCGATACGCGGCGAACAGCAGCGCGGCTCCCAAGCTGATCAGAATGATCTGTGACCAGATGGGCAGCGTCTCGCCGGCGGCCTGCGCTTCCGCGATGGCAGTTTGCACCGCAGCGACCGTCAACTGAAGCATCAGCGCACCGAGCGCAGCGGTGATCAGCGCAAAAGTGCTCAGCAGCAGATAGCGGACGCCGCTGCGCGCGCCCATCAGCCGCAGCCCGACGCCACTCCCAATCAGCGCCGGGATCAGCAGCAACCAGAGGACATCGGCGGCGGCCAGCGGCGCGGGGTGGCTGAAACTGTTGATCAGCTCGCCGAGGAACATTCCCACATCGAGCGGTTGGCCGCGCAAGCGCTGCGGGACATCCAGTACAACGGGCAGCAGAATGAAAAACCAGTTGATGATCGCCAGCAGCGCCACTGTGTTGAGCACGCCGGGGATGAGGGAGAGGATGAGAAACAGCCGCCCGCGTGGCACAGCGCGTGTCTCGCGCCGCAGGCGCAGCAGCATTACCCCCGCGTAGATCAGCGCTGCCGCACCCATCCAGAAAAACAGCACATAAGCCACACCGCCCAGCGCATCGACATACTGCGCCAACCCAACGTAATCACCGGGGAGCCGCCGCCACTCATGGAGGCTGACGAAAAACGCAAAGACGACGGGGAACAACCCGAAAAGAAAGATGAGGACGATGGTGGGCGCGAGGAACAGATAGGCCGTCAGATTTTCCAGCACCACCCGTCCGCGCTGCGTATCAAAGAAGCGCTCGGCTGGCCGGCGCATGGAGTCTATCGCCATGAATCTTTCTCGAATTGGCTGTCACTCAAGGCGCTATTCTACATCGTGTGCCGCCGGGTTCAACCAATCGCGCGATTCTTATTCTGTTCTTAGCCCCCGCTTAAGATCCCACCCCGACAGTGTCACCCCGTTCGCGGTGATCACGCCTCAATGAACGGCGCAACGCTCGCCCAGATTTCGGCGCTGATGATCGCCGGGTCACGGAGCTGCCCGTCGGCATCGACACACGCGATACGCTGCCAACGCCCACCATGATCCTCAGCCGCCAGCAGGTTGTAAACATCCGATGTGGCTTGCAGGTAGCTGAGATCAGCCTCATGCAGATCGGCAGGCTTGTCCGTGTAATCGCGTTTCCGCTTGGTGATTTGCATCTGCGCCGCCAACATGACCGGCACATCGAGCAGAATCGTCAGATCGACGCGCGGCAGTTGATAAACGCCGTGCTCGACCTGATCCAGCCAAGCGATGAAATCGCGCTGCTGATCGACCTCGACCCGTGCGGCTTGGTGGGCCAGATTCGATGCGACGTAGCGGTCGAAGACCACCACATGACTCTCGGCGGCCAACTGCGTAATTAGCCCGCGACTTTCCAGCCGATCTCCGGCAAACAGCAGTGCGGCAAACTGCGGCGCGACGGTCGCTAAAGCGCCAAACTTGCCATTGAGGTAGTCCGCGATCATAGCGCCGAACACCGTCTCGCCGTAACGCGGGAACGACAGCGCTGCGGCGCGCAGATCACGCGCGCGGAGTTGATCGATCAATAACTGTGTCTGCGTCGCTTTTCCTGAAGCGTCAATACCTTCAAGCGCGATTAATGGCATGATGATGCAGTATCCTCGTGACGGGTTACTGGAAGCCGGGTGCGTCTGGCCCGCAGCGCGCCGCTTGGTGCCGCGTAAACAAGCGGCAAGATCCTGCACTCGCGGCATTGGCCCACCCCATTATAATCACAATCAGTGCTGCCTTTGCGGATCTGTTCGTTTGCCCCCACTCGACAAGAGCGGTAAATTCGCGCCGATGCCGCACGGCCTGCGGCTGGCAGTGACAGTGGCCGTGTGCAACCCTGCTGTAATCTCAAGGTCTATGCAGCGCGGTTGCTGGCACAATCAGGTAGACTAAAATCGATGCGTGTGAGGCGCGGATGCAGCAAGAACATTGGAGTCGGACTTTGTGATCAGCAAGGAGCGCATCGAATTTGTTGTCAAGTCAAATGTTGGGCAGTTGGTGTCGATTGAGCGCGACGGCGACATGTGGCGCTGTCACCTCCATGTACCTAAAAACGCCGAGGCGCGCCTGCGGTCGTTGAAATCGACTTTTCCGGGGCTGCGCATCGAACAGCGGGAGGACACAGAGGTCTTCTGCACCATTCCCATCTACCCCATCAAAGCGACGGGGCGCAATCTGACCGCGCGGCGCTCGTCGAATATGCGGCGGCGCGGCCCGCACCGCCCGGAGCGAACTCTACACCCAATGATGGCGCGCGCCGGAGTATCCCGGCAGGATCAGCTTGAACGGCTGGCAGAGATTTATGGGATCTTCTTTGACAGCTCTGGTGAGGTGCTGATGGTCGATGAACAGCATTTCAAGCTGACATTGGCCGAAGACCTTGTCTACCCGTTCAATCATCCGTTCTTGTCGCTGCTCCCCTGGATGATGCCCGATCTCACCCCGGCGGCAATTCTCACCGAACAGCTTGGCAACCGGAAAACAACCTCAATCTACCTCTCCACGGAAGACGAGCGCCCCAAACGCTCATCAACGGAGGTATCGATCTTCATCGACGGTTCGTACCGCGATGGGATCGGCAGTTACGGGGTGTGCTATCAGATGGCCGGGCAGCCAAACGCCTACCTGGTGGGTGCCATGAGCTGTCATAACAACAATGCTGCTGAGCTGATGGCGTTCTTGCAGGCGATTGCGCATCTGGCCGAAACGGCACACAACATCGTTGTTTATACTGATTCGACGCTTGTAGTGGATTGGTCACAGGGTGAAGGGCGTGCCTGGGTCGATCAAGCGTTGGATAAGCACATCAGTCTGCGCGTCCAGTTGATCGACCGGGATGAGAACAACGCAGCGCATACGTTGGCGTACAAACTGCTGTCGCGGTTATTCGTCTGACCACAAATTGAGGGCCAGTCTGGCGGGGTTTGCGCGCACTTTCAGCGTGAAATGATGGGCGGATGGGGCGCGGTTGCACCCCATCCTGGGTTCATCACAGATTATAGATTCGGGATCGGCTTAATTGCCGAACAGATCGCCGGGCAGTTCGCCCCCGCCGCTGTCGTTCAGATCGCGTAGGCTGGCGTCAGGCGTCGCAATCAACGCCGCCCCACTCGGCACGATACCCCAATTCAGATTGCCATCGACATGCAGTGTGATATGCTGCCAGTCG
>JAADYY010000702.1 GCA_010092805.1 Chloroflexota bacterium
CTGGGCGAAACGAGCGACTGGATCGCGCTGGATGTGCTGCCCCCCTTCGTGATCGACGCGACACTCACCCAGGACGATCCCGATTTCCTGGCAGCGAGCGGCTTCAACCTCACCGAAACGGTGGGGCGGCTGTGGCAAACCTGGCTCGACGAACCGCCCCCGCCCGATCCGTCGATCACGGGGCGGCTGGTGCGCAACACGCTCGCGCCGCTCCCCGGCACCGCCGCCGATCTCACGACGGTGCGCACCCGCGAAATCGCGCTGATCGCCGAAAGTCAGCGCCGCTACCCGCCGGAAACGCTGCTGGCGTGGTACCTCAACACGAATTATTACGGCAGCGACGCCTATGGCCTGGAAGCCGCCGCACAGATCTACCTGGATAAACGGGCCGTCGATCTCACGCTGGACGAGGCGGCGCTGCTGGCCGCAATTGCCGCCACCCCAGACGACAACCCGTTCGAGAACCCGCAAGCCGCGCTGGATCGCCGGAATCGGCTGCTGCGGCAGATGTTCGACCGCGGGCTGATCGACACCACGGCCTATCAACTGGCGATCAGCGCGCCGCTGAATCTCGACCCCGGCGACCGCTATCAGCCCGCCGTTGCGCCCGCGTTCGTCGCGTACGCGCAGGCGCAGGCCGAAACCCTCCTGGATGCGCAGGGCCGCGACGGGACGGCGTTGGTGGCGCGCGGCGGCTTGCGCATCGAAACCACGCTCGATCTCGACCTGTATCACGAAGCGGAATGTCTGCTGGCGCGCCACATCGCGCGGCTGCAACGCGGCGACGCGCAATCCCCCACCGATCCCTGCCAGAGCGTGGCTTATCTGCCGACAGCGGCCATCAGCACAACCGCCGCGACCGCGCCGGATGTGGGCACGGTGGCGATCATCGACGCGCAAACGGGCGAGATCCGCGCGTTGGTGGGCGCGGCGACCGCGCCGGTGTATCAGCCCGGCCCGACGCTCTACCCGTTCGTTTACCTGGAAGGGTTCCGGGGTGGGCCGGAAGGCTTTATCACCCCGGCGACGATGCTGCTGGATATTCCGCAGCAGTTCCCCGGCTCTGAAGAGGGGCTGATCTTCCCGTTCGACAACCTCGACGGGCGCTTCCTCGGCCCGGTGAGCGTGCGCGAGGCGCTGGCGAACTGGCGGCTGCCACCCACCGCCGAAGTCGCCAATACCTACAGCATGAACGCCATCGTGCGCATCGCGCATGAGTTGGGCATCAACAGCCTGACGCGGGGCAATTACACCCTCACGCTGCTGGAGCGCGGCGGTGAGGTCGCGCTGTTGGATGTCGCGTATGCGTATGCGGTGTTCGCCGCCCTCGGCGATATGCGCGGGCTGCGTATCGAGCCGCTGGCGTTCGGGTTCCGCAACCGTGACCCGGTGGCGGTGCGGCAGATCGCCGACGCTGACGGCACGATCCTCTGGCAGTACGATCCGGGCGGCGCGGCCAACTGTGCCGCCGATTTCTGTACGCCCAAGCTCGATCCAAGCCTGGCGTATCTGGTGAATGACATCCTCGCTGATCAGCCGGAGCGCTGGGCGCTGCTGGGCGAAGCCAACCCGCTGGATCTGTCGCGGCGTGGGGCGGTGGTCAACGGCGTCACGGCGGATCGCGTCGAGAATTGGGCGGTCGGCTACACGCCGCAGCTGGTGGTCGGGGTGCATCTGGGCCGGGCAGACGGTGCGGCGCTCGGCTTCGATGCCTATGCGCTGGATGGTGCGGCGTCGGTCTGGCGCGCGCTCATGGAGTACGCGCACACACGCGATGCACTGCCCGAAACCGACTGGCCGCGCCCGCTGAGCATCGTCCCCATCACCGTCTGCGAGCGTTCCGGGCTGCTGCCCAACACGATCTGCCCGATTTATGAGGAGATCGTGCCGGATGGCCGCCAACCCAGCGCCGTCGATGACTACTGGGAAGATTTCGACATCAACCGCCGCACCGGGCAGTTGGCGACGGCCAACACCCCCTCGCAAGACCGGCGGACGGCGCGTTTCTTCGTCCCGCCCGCCGAAGCGCTGGCGTGGTGGCGCGAAACCGGGCTGCCGCTGCCGCCCACCGATTTCGACACCTTCAGCCGCCCGCAGCAGTCGGACAGCCTGCAAATTCTGCGCCCGCAGCCGCTCGACAGCGTGGGCGGGGTGGTCGAAATCTTCGGCATCATCGAAACCAGCGGCCTGGAATTTTACCAGGTGGCCTATGGCGCGGATCTCGACCCGGACGAATGGATCGATCTGAGCGGGCAGCGGGCGACCTTCACCCCCAACGGCAATCTCGCCAGTTGGGATACCGCAGCGCTCGACGACGGGGTGTACAGCCTGCGGGTGCGCGCGGTGCGCGTCGGTGGGCAGGTCGAAACGGAGGTGATCCAGGTGCAGGTCGACAACACCCCGCCGACGATCAGCCTGACCACTGCCGACACTGAGCAGGTTTATCGTTGGCCGGGCACTGACGAATTGGTGCTCACCGCCGAGGTGGGGGATAACCTCCGCATCGACCGCGTGGAGTTCTACCGCAACGGCGACCTGCTGGGCGTGGACGCAACCGAACCGTTCGGCTTTCCCTGGCGCATCGACGGCCCCGGCACCGAAACCTTCAGCGCCGTCGCCTTCGATGCCGTTGGGAATCAGGCCAACGATCAACTGACCATCGACATTCTGCGCGCTGGCGCGTAGCCAACGCGCCTCCCGACAAGGTGGCTACATGGTGACGATCCGTCATATCCGTGCCGATGAAGATGCCGAAGCGTTCCTGGATTTGCGGCACACAACCGACGCCGAAACCACACTTTTAATGATGGAACCGGGCGAACGGATGACCTCAACCGCCGCGCAACGCGAGATGATCATCCGCATGCTGGAAGCCGGCAGCACGATTCTGGTGGCCGAAGACTCAGAAGACGAGGCCCGCCTGGTTGGCTACCTGCTGGCGAGCCGGGGCGTGTACCAGCGGGTGCGCCACACGGTGTTCATCGTGATCGCGGTGCTGCAAGCCTACACCGGGCAGGGCATCGGCACGCGCCTCATCGAAGCGCTGGAAACCTGGTCACGCGAGCAGCGCATCCAGCGGCTGGAGCTGGAAGTACAGGTGCGCAACACCGTCGCCATCGCCCTGTACGAGAGAAACGGCTTCGTGATCGAGGGCACCAAGCGCCGTGCGATGATCGTGGCCGACGAGTACGTCGATACGCATTTCATGGCCAAGCTGCTCGAATAGCGCGGATTTAGGCGTCGTCGTTGGTCTGCGTTGAGTCGGCTGCTGTTGGTCAATCGATTTGATTGTGTTTTGGCCCGCATCCCCCTGCCCCTGCTCCC
>JAADYY010000158.1 GCA_010092805.1 Chloroflexota bacterium
CTTGACACCAGCTGCGGAATGCTCAGATTCGATTGATATACTATATTTAAAATTTTAATTAATTTATGTAATATATTAACGATTGTTGGGAAAAACTGAATGTCTGCGGCGGCGATTGAGGTGTATAATGCTATTATCCAAAATGTTATGTTTCGTTGAGTGTCAGTTGCGCGCCGAACATTCGTTTGTTACACTGAACACAATTGCATACAATCGACTGAATATTTTGAAAATTTTGCAAGCGGACACCATTTCTTATGGCCATTTGGGGTTGAATGCCCCACATGCCTCTATAGCGACCGTCGGCTCGACGGTCTCCCATGACCACCATACCCTGTGGGTTGGTGGTGTGCGTTTTTAGGTAAGGATTATGGCGGCCTATTTAATTGTCGATGTCGACGACTTGATGGAGCATTTTGGCGGGCACGGCATCAGTATTGACCTGCAAGAATTGGCCGTGGGCTTGCGCGGTGGGGCGGCGTTGGCTGCCGGGCTGGTGAGTGCTGAACAGCTTAAAGCTGTGGCCGCAGCCAATTGGCAAACGCAGCCCGCTGGGCGCTCCGGCAGCATTGAGCCGGAGTACGTTTTTAAAGCGGCTGGGTACGATACGTTTGATATTCCGCGCCGGAAAAACCTGGCAGATGCTCTGTTCGTCAACTACTT
This sequence comes from Chloroflexota bacterium, assembly GCA_010092805.1. Lineage (GTDB taxonomy): Bacteria > Chloroflexota > Anaerolineae > Aggregatilineales > Phototrophicaceae > Flexifilum. The sequence continues at coordinate 664 of JAADYY010000158.1, forward strand.
CTCGTATGATCCCGAACCGGTCGATGAACTCATTCTAGCCACGACCGACACTGAATTGATCCCCCTGGCGCGGCGTGTCAAAACAACGCGCAACGCGCGCATCCGTATGTGGGGGGTGGAAAATGTATTGGAGGGGACGGAATTCGCCGACTCGGTGATGTTCCAGCCGTTGAGCACACTGCTGGGCATCCAGCAGACCAAAAACGTGGCGGTGTATATCGACTTCGAGAACATCGCTATCAGCCTGAACGAACAGGGCTACACCGTCAACCTCGATATGCTGGTGGACAGCTTCGCCCGGCAGGCCAAGGCGCATGGTGCCGTGATCAAGAGCGCCGCGTACGCGCCCTGGGGGCAGCGCGGCACGCTGCCGCCGCTCGTCGACAGCAACGGGCGTGAAGTGGCCGATGAGGCGCAAAGCCGCTTGATGATGGCGAACATTGACCCGATGTACAACCTGCCGGGCAAAAACAGCGCCGATATGCGCATTGCCAAAGACATCATCACCGACTCCAGCCATGATGATGCGGCGGATATTTACATCATCGCCAGCGGTGACCGCGACTTCAAAGACGTGATCAACACGCTGGGGCGGCGCAGCAAACAAGTGATCTTGTGGGCGGTGCGCGGCAGCACCAGCCGCCAGTTGGAAAACAACCCGAACATCACGATTGAGTATGTTGAGGACTTCACCGACCTCAAAACACATCAATCGCTGGCGGCGGCGGCCACTGAAGAACACGAAGGGGAAGTGGATACCACTGCCTTCACCCCATCGCAGTGGTCAAGCGTGATTTTGCAGTTCGATTACCTGGCCAATCTGCGCGGGACGAACACCCTCCGGCGCGATCAACTGATCGAGCGGTTGATGGATGTGGGGGCGGTGATCTCGCGGCCACGCGGTGAAGATCTGGTCAAGCAGGCGATTGCGGTGGGCATTCTGCGCCAACTGCCGCGTGGCAAGGTGATGATCAACGAGGATTACAGCGTCGTCGAAAAGACGCGCCTCATCCGTGACCGGATTGTGCTGCGCGTGCTCAACACGCTGAACGTGCGCCGCTGGGAGTACGTCAATTACGGCTTCCTGCTCAAAGGTCTCACGATGGATAAAGATCTGGATCTGCCGGGGCTGAACTACAGCGATCAGTGGCGGTCAGACTGGATCGACTGTCTGGTACGCGAGCAGATCTTGCTGCGTGAGTTGGTGCCGCACCGGCACAACCCGGATGATCTGGTTCCGGTCATCAAGATGCGCACGGAATACCCGCTCAAAATGACGGAAACTGAGGACGAGCCGGAAACCGAAACCGTCGAGGAGAACTGGTCGGGCATCACGCTGGATGATCTGGAGCAGATGGACACTGAAACCGCCGATATGGTGCGGCGGGTGGTGGTGAGTGTGGAGCAGTTCACGAGCTTTCGTGGCTTCGATTGGTGCCCGCTGGGCAGCCTGCATAAGCGGCTGCGCGCCAATGATCGGGGGATGTCGTTTCAGCGCGCGGTGGAGTATCTCATCGAGAACGGGTCGGCAACGGTGGACGAATACCCGAACCCGCAGAGCGAATACTACACCAAAGGCATTTCGCTGGAGATGGACGCGCCGATTGTGCGCGCCATCATCGATGACCGCGATGCGTTTGTGCGGCTGCTGCTACAGCTTTACGAGCGCAGCATTCCCATCTCGGGGCAGAGCATCCGCATGTTAGACGGCAACATCGACTGGGATCTCGATTTGTGGTTCTCCGTCATGGAGACGGAGAATGTCCTCAACGCGGTGCCGGGGCGTGCCGGGCAGTACAGTTTGTTCCGCACGCATCACACGGTGACACTGGTGGCCGAAGCGATGCGCGTCGAGCGGATGGGCCGCCCCGACAAATAAGGGGCCGGCCCTGCTGGCCGCTCACTTCCGGCCACCGATAATTACATCGCTGCGGCGCACGCCATGCTGATCGACACAGGCGATAATGTGGTGTTGATCGACGTGGGGTTGGGCGATGTTGTGCTGCCGGGCGCGGAACCCAGTTGCGCAGCTTCCCATACCCAGGCATCAGCTACGCCATCCGCGACGATGCCAACGACCGCTGGGATTTCGTGGTCACCGGCTGAGCCGAACCGATCATCCAACGGCGGCGATACCAAATCAACCGGGGCGCACCCACTGAGTGCGCCCTGGGGCGTTTGCGTGCTGTTCGGCGGTTTTATTCGTCTGCGGCTGTGCCCGCGTTGGCGAAGTTGCCGAGTGCATTGGCGACGTTGCCGAGCAGTTCGTCCATGCCTTCGATGCCGTGACGCTCGGCGAGGTACTGCGGGTCGTTGTAGGTGATGTACACCTGGCCGTCTTCGTCTTCCCACACGAGCATCTTCTGCGGCAGGTCGATGGCGACGCTGCGGCTGGCCTGCATCAACTGTGTGCCGACGTTGGGATTGCCGAAAATGATCAGGGTGGTGGGCAGCAGTTCCAGATCGACATTTGCGGCGTTCGCGCTGTGATCCACGATCAGCGGGATGATGAAGCCAGCCTCTTCTAATGCTGCTTCGATGGCGGCGACGGTCTCTTCGACCGGTTGGCTGCTTTCGATGGTGATCAAGCCGGGGTCGGCGGCTTCCGGTTCGGCGTCATCCTGGGCGGTGCTCACGGTGACGGTGAACAAAGCGAGCAAAGCAATCAACACGATCAACTTACGCATGGTTTTCCTCCTACTTTCCTCGAAGGGTCGGTCTGGGCGGTCGGTTTGTTGTGGGGGAGTTCCCCAGCGTGACTATAACACAGGCGGCCAACGGCGCGAGGGCGATTGCCTTAACCTAAGCTCAGTGACTTCTTAGCGACCGTTCATCCAAACTAATTGATCTTTGTCTTCAAAGCGCATATGATCGGCAACTCTAATCATTTGGACTGCGACCGAAATTGCTGGGCCATGCCGGAAACGCACCAAATTGCCAAGAAAACCCTGGAGATCATCCCGTTGGTGATGCGCGCGCCCAACTATCCGGTGGCGTCGGGGCATTTACCGGTGCTGGCGGATATTCACGTGCAGGTCGGCGGGCTGACGGTGCTGCGCGATGTGTTCGCGGCGGCGATGGAGCGCGATCCGGTGCTGAGCGAAGTCGACTCCTAAAGACGGACACATAATTTGCTCGTCTTCTCTAGAATAGGTTGCTAAATGCGTAAACGCTTCGGTAGAGCACCAATACCCTTTCTTTCGCCCAGATTCTGGTTACTAGTAGCCGGAACTATGCGAATGAAAAGACGCTATAAAAACAGCGACTCAGCCATATACACAGATCACCTTCAAGAGTTTTACACAAGGGCAAAAACACCCCACCTGGAAGTTTATGGCGATGCTTACCAAGCGTTGCGCTCGGCGATCGTTGGCTTGGCGGAGCCAACAGCGCAGGATGTGATTGTCGATTTAGCCACTGGTGGCGGCTATCAAGCTGCGGAATTTCAAAAATCCGGCTACTGCGCTTACGGGTTTGACTATGTTTACGACCGGGCCTTGCTATCTCAGGAACAGCACATGCCCAAGTGTCTTCACTGGGGGGTCGCAGATATTTCGCAACTCCCGTTTTCCAGCAAATCGATTGATATCGTAACGGTGAGTCTGGCCTTGCATGACCTCCCTGCCGATGTCTTGACTCGTGCGTTACGAGAAATCAATCGTGTCACACGCAAACGGGTGATACTGCTTGAACCCCAAGCCCCTTGCAATTACATCCTGCAACGACTGTATGTGGCAATCGCGGAAATTGTGGATGAGTCCACCCACATTGCGGAGTTCTTGGCCCACGATTTTGAGGCAATGCTCAATAACGCTCGTCTGGAGATTCAACATCGGCAGAAATGCCTATACAACGTGCTGACCATGTATTCATGCGTGCC
>JAADYY010000159.1 GCA_010092805.1 Chloroflexota bacterium
CGGGCGCGGGTGGATCATTTGGCTTTGCTGATCCGACCTCTGAAATCGGCTTCGCCTACGTGATGAACAAAGCGGGCTTCCACATTTTCGCTGATCCGCGTGAGCTGAGCTTGCGCGAGGCCGTTTACGAAGCGATTGCTTCGCTCGAAGCGCTCACCTAGCGGGCATCTGGGTTAGGGCATCGGCGTGGGCGTCGGGCCGATGCCCCACACGTAAATCGGGCCAGCCGCATCGAAGAACAGCAGCAGCCGCCCGTCCGCCGTCCAGTACACGTCGCTGATCTCGGCGGTGCCCAGCGACAGCGCCGCTTGGCTGAGCGCATCGGCGGTTGAATCGACGAGATTCCACAGCGCGACCTGCTCGCCAAAAACAGCCGTGAGCAGCAGATCGCCGTCCGGTGAGAAGGTGGCGCTCAACCGCTCCCCGGTCATGTCGGGCAGCCGCCCGATCAGTTCGGCGGTCGCCGGGTTCCACAAACTCAGCCCAACCGTCCGCCCCCCGGCCATCAAAACGCCGCCGTCCGGCGCATACGCGAGAATCTGCGTCGCGCCGTCGGTGCCGCCGATGGTCAGGGACTGCGTCGTGTCGGCGGCCACAGCCCACAAGATGGCGTCGGTTTCGGTGCCCACCGCAATCTGCGCGCCGTCCGGGGCGACGGCCACCTGCGCCGCGATCACCGCATCAAGAGTCAGGGTGGCCAGCGCGGCGCGCGCCGCCCAATCCCACACCGCCACCGTGCGATCTCCGCCGCCCGTCACCAGTTGATCGCCCTCCGGCCCGAACGCCAGCGCTGTGATCCGGCCATCGTGCGCATCGATGGTCACCAGCGATTGGCGCTCAAACAGATCCCACACCTTGACGGTGCCGTCGTCGCCGCCCAGCGCCAGCCGGTTGTTCAGCCCGTCAAAGCTGAAGCTGCCACTGTAAGCGGTGTGCGCCGCCAGGCGGTTGACGACCGCGCCCGTCTCGGCATCCACCACATTCAGTTGGCCGTCAATGCTCAGCGCGTAAAGTTCGGTTTTGTCTGGCGCGTAGAAGATGCGCGTGGCTTCAGCGCGCGCGGTGCGGAAGACCAGCTCGCCCGTCAGCAAATCCCAGGCGAGCAGTTCCTCAGCGTTCAACCCGGCCAGGCGCGTGCCATCCGGCGACACCGCCACTGCAAAGATCGTGCTGGGGCGCTCCGGCAGATCGAGGCGGCCCAGATAAGCGATGTTCTGGATCGTCGCCAGATCAACCGGCCCCGCCGACTCCGTCCACGGCGGCGCGACCAGCGTCGGCAGGTTGCGCGGCCCAGCACCCTCCGGGGTTGGGGTGGGGCCAGCCGGCGGCGCGCCGCACCCGGCCAGCCCCCACAGCCCAGCGATCAGGGTCAAGATCACCGTTCGGTTCAAGCGTCCGTCCCTCACTCGAAATTGGGCAGCGGCCCGGCCACCAGATTAATATTGCCCACCGACACGCCGAACGTCGCAATCTGGCGCAAGCCGCACTCGCCTTCGAACGCTTCGATCTGGCCGTTCTGGTTCAAGTCCTCGCCCTCAACCAGCGCTTCGGCAGCATCGGTGGCCGCGACCATCACGGGTTGCAGACCGTCCATATTTGCGGCGGCCAGCACGGCGCGTTCCAATTCCATGATCTCGTCCACCCGCCGCCGCGAATTGGTGATGCACACCCCGATCAGTTCGATCTGCTGCTGCACCGCCGGGTCGGCGTCGGCGTCGCTGAGCGCGGTGTTCAGGTGCGCGTCGATGCGGTCAAGGAAGAATTCGACGCCCACGCCGCGCCCTGGGTTTTCGCCGCGCCCGTTCCCATCGAGATCGTCTTGTGTGCCGCGCAAAATGTTGATGGTGTGCTCGGCGTGCGGGCGCATCCCGGCCAGCGTTGAGGCATCGGCGGCCAGCCCCGCGTGCAACTGGGCAAACTCGGCCTCGATGATCGCGCTTGCCAGCAAGCTCGTCGGCGCGCCGTCGGTGTTTTCCAGCCCATCCGGCGCGGCGCGCAGCACCGCGTCCAGCGCTTCGGTCACGGCGAGCGGGATGCTGCCGCTGTAGGCGATCTCGCCTGCGGGCGTCGCCCCGATTGCGGCGTCGGCTGGCTCCAAGCTGATCGCGACGGCATTGTACACGGTCGGCAGTTCTGCGCCGTCGGGGTCGGTATACACCAGAATGCCGTCGCCGAACGCATCCACCGGCAGGCGGTCGAGCGGCTGCCAGGCAGCGGTGCCACTGTTGTACAGCCACGCGACGTACATCTGCCCCGCGCCCGGCTGATCCAGGCCGCTCACTTGCAAATTGGCCGTGTCGCCATCAGCGTCAATGCTGCCGAACCGCAGCGCGCCCACCATCTGCGCCGAGGGGGTGGGGATGTCGAGCACGACGGGCGGCACAGGCGTCGGGCTGGCGACCTCGACCGTCGTTGTGGGTGGGTTCAACGTTAGCAGAATCACCGCAATCGTCACAACCACCAACACCACCACCGCGAAGATCCCCAACAGCAGCAGCGGATTCCAGCGTGGACTCTCGGTCGGCTGAACAGCGACCATGTGCTCGCCCGTCTGCGTCGGTGCCAGGATCGGAATTTCACCCGTCGCGGTGATCGAAGGGCCTGTCTCGCGGCTGCCCGATGCCGACTCGACAGCCGGCTGTTGGCCCAGCGCCGTGCGGATCGTGTCGGCAAACGCGCGCGCCGATGGGTAGCGATCTTCAGGCCGCTTGGACAGCGCCCGCTGCAACGCTTCATCGAGCGCCGGGGTGAAATCGCTGTGGGCAGCGCGCAGGCTGGGCACTGGCCCGTTGATGTGCTGGAGCAGCACCTGCATCATGGTGTCGGCTTGGTACGGCTGCTCCCCGGTGAGCATCTCATACACGACAATGCCCAGCGAGTAAATATCGCTGGCCGGGGAAACCGGCAGCCCCTGCCCCTGCTCCGGCGAGAGATACGCGGGCGTGCCCACCACACCGCCCGTCGCGGTCATGCGCGTGTTGCTTTCGGCCAGCTTTGCGATCCCGAAGTCGGTGATCAGCGCGTGGCCTTCGCCGTCCAGCAGGATGTTATCCGGCTTGATGTCGCGGTGGATGATCCCCTGGCGGTGGGCGTAGTCGAGGGCATCGGCCACCTGGCGCAGCATGGCGTTGATGTCGTCGTGAGGCAGCGGCCCCTGCTGAATGCGGTCGTTGAGCGAGCCGCCCTCAATGTAGGCCATCACCAAATAGAGGATGCCGTCTTCGTCGCCATAATCGTACAGCGGCACAATGTGCGGGTGCTGCAAGCGCGCCACCGTCCGCGCCTCTTGCTGGAAGCGCTCGGCAAAGCTGTCGCTCTGGCCGGGATGCGGCGGCAGCACCTTGATGGCCACGTACCGCTCCACTTCTAGCTGGTAGCCCCGGTAGACGGTCGCCATGCCGCCCTGCCCGATCAGGTTGGTGATCTGGTATTTGCCTAGTTGGCGTCCGATGAGTGACGTTGCCACAGCCTCCCCCTCTTCTGCATGAGCATAGACACACAAAGGCGCGGCCTGCGTGCGCCGCGCGTGTGTGTTGGGGGCAAAGGGATCAGCAAAGGTAGCGCAACGAAATAACCTCGCCCCCGCTATCGTGATCATCCCGTCGGCTGGCCACCGGCGCAGCCAGCTTGACGGTCGTTCAGTGTCTAGTTAATCAGAAGCCGAACCGGTCGCCGGGCGCGGCTCGCTTGCCGTGTAGCGGCGCGGCTCTGGCTCCGCAGACTGCTCGATGAAGCGGCGGCGGTAGCGCTGCTGCGCCATCTGCCGCAAGTCCGCCACCAGATCCGACTCATCGGTGATTTCAATGCCCAGCAGCGACTCAATGGCGTCTTCCATCGTGACGATGCCTGCCGTGCCGCCGTACTCGTCCAGCACCAGGAAGATATGCTCCTGCTTGGCGATGAACTCGTTCAGCAGATGATCGACGCCCGTCGTCTCTGGGATCGCGTGGATGTCGCGCTTGAGTTTGGCCAGCGTCGTGTGATACTGATCGGCGGCGACCTGCTCAATAATGTCGTGGCGCAGCACGTAGCCCGTCACGTTGTCGATGTTGTCGCCATACACCGGGATGCGCGAATAGGGCAGGCGGCTGCCGTCCATGGCCTCACCAACGGAGGTATCTTCCTGCATCGCCAGCACCACCGTGCGCGGCGTCATCACATCGCTGGCGCGCGCGTTGCTCAAGTGCAGCAAGTTGCGCAGAATCCGGTTTTCCCGTTCCAGCAGCGCCCCTTCTTCCGCGCTGATCTTCGCCAGCATCTCCAGGTCGGAGCGCGTGATGGTGGGGGCATCTTCGTGCGGGCGCAGCAACTGGCCCATTTTCTCGAAGATCCACACCGCCGGGTAGAAGATCCACAACAGAATTTGGATGGCGTAGGCCGCAAACGGCGTGAGCTGCTTCCAGTAGATGGCCCCCAGCGTCTTCGGGATGATCTCCGAGAGCACCAGAATCAGCAGCGTGAGCACAACCGTGATGATAAACACCAGGTCGCCGCCAAACACCGCGACCGCTTCCGCGCCCGCGCCCGTAGCCCCCGCCGTATGCGCGATGGTGTTCAACGTGAGAATCGCCGAGATGGGGCGTTCAACGTTGGCTTTATGCTTCAGCATCAAGTTGCCGGCGCGGCTGCCAGATTCAGCCAGAAATTCAGCGTGGGAAACAGAGGAGGACAGCACAACGGCTTCCAGGACAGAACATAAGAAGGACAGCCCCAGCGCCAACGTCACATAAAACACCAGCGCCGTAATCGATCCGCCGCCTTCAGCACCATCCCCCGGAATCGGGGCGGCACCAGCGGGTACGGCCAGCAGCAGCACCGCCAGCAGCAGCAATAGCAGATAGGGCCAGCGGGCGGAGCGGCTCAGCGAGCGGTCGAGCAGCGCTTTCTGCTGGCTGTAATGCGTGCGTTGACGGCTGCGTTGGTAGGGATCGGCGTCGTCATGGGTCTGCGAAGCGTTGTCACGATGCGAAGCGTCTTCATGATGAGAGGCATCATCAATGGAGTGCATAAGCTTGTTCAAGTTCCTCACGTAAGCTCAGATAGCTTTGGTAACGGTTACGATGGATTACATTGGTGTCCACAGCCTGCCGCACCGCACAACCCGGTTCGCTGCGGTGGCTGCAATCCCCAAACCGGCACGCCCCTACATAGGGTGCAATGTCAACGTAGTAAGCGTCCAGTTCTTCCGGCTCCACATCCCAGACGGTCAGGTTGCGGATACCAGGCGTATCGGCGACATAGCCGCCGACGTCCAACTTGATGAGGGCGCTGTCGCGGGTCGTGTGCATCCCCTCTTGCGAAACCCGGCCCACCTGCTTGACCGCGCGGCCCAACCCCGGCTGCACGCAGTTGAGCAGGCTCGTTTTGCCCACCCCCGAAGGCCCGGTGAACACCGAGATGCGGCCCTGCAGCCGCGCCTTCAGCTCAGCGATACCAGCGCCGCTGAGCGCACAGGTATACAGCATGGGGTAACCGAGCTGCGCGTATACCGCAAAAGCCGCGCGCGCCTTCGCCTGCTTGTCCAGATCAATTTTGTTGATCACGATGACAATGTGGTCGAGGTCCGCTTTTTCCCCGGAAACCAGGAAGCGGTCGAGCAAGCGGAAATTCGGGCGGGGTTGGGTTGCTGCAAAGACAAACAAAGCTTGGTCGGCGTTGGCGATGATCACCTGTTCACGTTCCGGGCCGCCCGCGCCACGATTGCCTTCGGTGCGCACCGCTCGTGAGATGGTGCTGGTACGCGCGGCGACCGACTCAATGGTGCCGGTGCCGTCTTCAAGAATGCGCATGTGGACGCGGTCACCAATCGCCGCCAGGTCAGATGACTGCGCTTCCTCCATCAGGCGACCTCGTAAGCGGCATTGATAGATATGGCCGTCTTCTGCTTCAACTGAGAAAAAGCCACTCTGATCTTTGATGACCAGGCCATCCAACAAACAACCCAAGCATACCCTCCAAAGCTTAGATGCACATGTGTGTTTACATATTTCCGCGTTTTTTTTATTGTACCGGAAAAATCCGAAATTGTGCGCAGCCTATTTAAATTTGCGCATAAGATTGGGCTGCTGTGGCGTGTTTATCGAGAAAATTGCGGAGAAAGTGCGCGGACGTTTGCCCGGCGCGGCCCAAATACGCTCAGGGCAATGGCAATAATCTGGCAATTCAACGACCCCACAGCCAACGCGCCCGCAGCAAAGCGCTGCCCCAGCACACCCAGAGCGTTGGGCAAATTGTGGGGCAGGCGCGTCACTAAACGATGGAGATCAAAGCCGGGCGCAGCTGCTTGTGGATGATCGTCGTCAGTTCCACTAACCGCTCGTCGCCTTGCGGTAGCTTTTCCATGTGATTGGTCAGCCGCAGAATCGAACGGCTGAGCGCGTCGCTTTCCGCTTTGTAGTCGTGGGTCTGCACGGGCAGCGGGTACGCATCCACCGTGCTGGTGAGCCATTCGGTCAAAATCGACACCATGTTCGGGTCAAATGTCCAAACGCCCTCAAAGCGCCGCTCGCGGTCGGGCATGGTGATGTCGGTGGTTTCGCGGGTCGCCAGCGCGCTAAAGTAGTGCGCGCCGTAGGACACCACAAACCACTCGTTCACCAGGTGGTCGTCTGGGCGCAGCCGAATGTAATGCAGGTTTTCGATGGATGGGGTTTCCACATCTGGCACCCCAAAGACATAGATCGACTCGGCTTTTTCGGCCAGCCGCGTGTAACGCTTCACCTGGCGCATGAAGCGGCTGTAATATTGGAAGCCTGCGAAAATGCGCGTCGGTGTTTTGGCGTGCAGCGACGCATCCTCAATTTCGTGGCTCACCAAGGACATGGTGCGCCGTTGGTTCACCAACATGCTCCCACTTTCGACCCGCTCGATCAAACGGTACACGGAAAATGTGGGGTCAATGTGATACTGCATCTCAATTCCTTCTCGTAGATTGGAGCGTGGACTGACTAGATCCTAACGGATCTTGGCGCGTAACACAGAGGGATTTTATGAAAAATATCCGAAAAATTCCCTGGCAACGTCCAGGCTGGCCGTCAGAAAAATGTGGTATCATCCGCGCACGCTTGATGAGAGTGAACTGAGGATTTGGATGATCGACAAGCACGACGAACCCCGTGACGAAGCGCGCACCCCCCAACCTGAGTCCGACGACTCCAACGCGACCGCGACGCCGCTGGTCGCGGCCCAGGACGGCGCACCCGCAGCGGCAGCGACCGACAACCTAAGCGCCACCGCAGCCGAACCCGCCCCCGCGACTGCCCCCGCGCCGAGCGACCCGGTCGCCACGATCCCGCGCAGCGCCATCAACTACATCATCGTGGGGTTGGTGTTTCTGGCGATTGGCTTCCTGACGGGCGTGGTGGTCTACGACCGTGTCGCCGAGTCGTTTGATGATCGGCAGACCGCGCTGATCAACAGCGTCAACGAGGCCATCGAAATCGCGCTGGCCGACCTA
>JAADYY010000160.1 GCA_010092805.1 Chloroflexota bacterium
CGCTCGACGAAAGCCGGGTATCCAATCCGGACTGGTTCCAGAGCGAGCAAATGATAGGGGCTGTGTGTTATGTGGATCGGTTTGCTGGCACGCTGCAAGGTTTACGCGAACGCATCCCGTACCTCCAGGAACTTGGGCTGACCTACCTGCACCTGATGCCCCTCTACCGCACCCCGGCGAACAGCGACGGAGGGTTCGCGGTCAGCAGCTTTCGTGAAGTCAACCCGGCGCTGGGGTCAATGGCCGACCTCGCCGATCTCGCGCGCGAACTGCGGCAGCATGGCATCAGTCTAGTTTTGGATCTCGTGTTCAACCACACGTCGGATGAACATGAATGGGCGTTGAAAGCCCGCGCCGGCGATAAAACGTACCAAGATTACTACTTGATGTTCGACGACCGCACCCTCCCGGATCAGTATCAGCGCACGCTGCGTGAGATCTTCCCGGAACAGGCACCGGGCAGTTTCACGTATATCGACGAGATGCAGAAGTGGGTGTGGACGACGTTCTTCCCGTTTCAGTGGGATCTCAACTATTCAAATCCGGCGGTGCTGCGGGCGATTCTGGGCGAACTGCTGTTTTTGGCGAATCAGGGCGCGGAGGTGCTCCGTCTGGATGCAGTGCCCTTCATCTGGAAAGCGCTGGGCACGCCATCGGAAAATCTGCCGCAGGTACATTGGATTATTCAGGCTTTGAATGCGGCAGCGCAGATCGCAGCGCCAGCGCTGCTGTTCAAGTCCGAGGCGATTGTGCATCCGCGCGATGTGCGCAGTTACATTGGCCCTAACGAATGCCAGATCTCCTACAACCCGATCATGATGGTTTCGCTGTGGGAAGCGCTAGCAACGCGGCAAACGCGGTTCTTTGCACACACAATGCGCACACAATTTCCGCTTGAGCCGGGCACGACCTGGGTCAACTATATCCGCTCGCATGATGACATCGGCTGGGGGTTCGCGGATGAGGACGCGGCAGAAGTCGGCATCAACGGCTTTGATCACCGCCTATTTCTGAATATGTTCTACACGGGCCGATTTCCCGGCAGCTTTGCCAAAGGGCTGCCGTTCAACCACAACCCGAATACAGGGGACATGCGTATCTCCGGGACGATGGCATCGCTCGCCGGGTTAGAGCAAGCGCTCGCAAAAGACAACGCGCTGTACGAAGAGCACGCCATCAAACGTATCCTGCTAATCTACAGCATCATCCTGAGTGCCGGCGGCATCCCGCTGATTTACCTGGGGGATGAGTTGGCAACCCTCAACGATTACACCTTCACAGGTGATGACAATCGGTTGGCGCATCGCCCGTGCTACGATTGGTCGGCCTGGGAGCAGCGTCAAGCTGTACAAACACCTGCCGGGCGTGTGTACACAGCGATCCGGCACATGATCGAGGTGCGTAAGCGAACGCCGCGCCTCCGCAACGGTGCGACACAGTTTCTCGACAGCGGCAATGGGCATGTGCTGGCTTTCTCCCGCCATGATCAGTTGCTGGTGCTGGCGAATTTCTCGGAAGCGGCTCAGCAGCTTGATTCGCATCATCTGCCGCTGGCGACGCTGCGCCTCCGTGACGCGCATGATCTCATCACTGCCCGGTCGTGCCCGCTAGCTGGCAAGATCACGCTTGAACCCTATCAATTTGTCTGGCTGGTCAACGCGGGCTGATCGCCTAAATTCGCCTGAGCACGAAAATCCTCGGGTGCAACCCACGCAAGACGATGCGTAGTTCGCGTTCGAGCCGCCAAGCGGATTGCTGACTCAACACAGCTTCCATCAGCCGAAGCTCATGGGTGATCACAACGAACGGCGCGCTAGGTCGTGCGATCCGTGCAGCTTCCCGCAGAGTCGCCGGGTACAACGTCCGATTCTGCTCGTGCGAACCGACGCGCTGACCGAATGGCAGATCAATGCTCAAAGCATCAACCGAAGCGGTTGCGAACGGTGTGCTGCGTATATCCGCCCTGGCCAGTGTGCTGCGCGATGCATATTCGCTGGCCTCTCGATTAGCGGCGGCGCAACGCAGCACCGCCGGATCATTATCCACACCCACGACTTGCCGCGCGTCACCCGCTGCGCAGCGCTCGATCAACAATGAGCCTGATCCACAGCCAAGATTGACATATGTATCCGTTGGTGCGGGATTCGTCAGCAGTGCCATCACGTGCGCGACCGTCGCATTGAGTGCGCCTTCATAATTGCACTGACGCCAATCGCGCGTCGCCAGCGGGCGTGCGCCCAAACGTATCAGTACATCCCACCCCGGTTGATCACCGGCAGCCGTCGATGATTGCGCCGATTGCGCCGATGGACGCAGCCGAATTAGCAGATCCCCCTTATCATCGGCCAATGCAAGGCCTGTTTGCTGGGCGAATTCGCTTTTCAGGCGCTGCATGAGCACTGTGTCCGATCCAGCCGCTGCGAGATGAAGCGTTTGGTAGTCCCCGCGCTCTGCGGAACGCACCGTTTCGATAAGGGTTTGGATCTCACGAAAATTTGCATCGCCCAGGAGTGTGCTAGGGCGACGACCAGGGATGTACTTCAGCAGATAGATGGCTTGAACAGTGCGCAGTGACATCAGTTTGAGCAGCGCACCGCGATATCGGAAGCGCACAGCGCCGGATCCGCTGGTGTCCAGGACGCGAAGATCAGCGCCGAAACGTCGCCGCAGTTCGTCAGCAGCAAAGGCTTCTAGGCCGGGTACAACCTCAGCCTCGCATAAGACGCCCTCCGAGGGATTAGGCCGCGATGTCTGCTGTGATGATGTCTTTTCCCGACGTTTAGACGACGTTTTTCGGGTACGTGGCATGGGTACGCTGTGCTGTCCTTCGAGCTTATGCTAAATTAGCATAGTATTGATCGCCAGGCAAAACAGACTATCTTTTCAAGCATTGTCGTTTATGTAAGTTTATACACCGCGAGGTGGAGGGATGCTCGCCATGATCAGGATGATGAAATGGGTGACGCTGTTGCTTTTGCTCAGCATGGGTGTGAGCGTGAGCGGGCAGGACGTTGACGCGCTCACTGTTGAGGTGTACCGGACAGTCAACGTGCGGAGCGGGCCAGGCACACAGTTTGCGGTAATTGATCGGCTGAGCAGCGGTGATGTTGTTCAGGCCGTTGGCCGCAGCGACGTGGAAAACAACTGGCTGCGCATCTTGTTCGGCGATCAAGCGGGATGGGTGGCGTTTTTCACAGTGACGGTGCGCGGTGACGCATCGACGCTGCCCATTGTGGAAAACGAGATCCGGCCACTGACCGCCAGCGCGCAGAGCGCCACCGTTGGTGATGCATTGCTTGCGGGCGATGGTGACGGCGGCAATGTTGCCGGCGGTGGCGCGTCGGTCACAGCGTATACCCGCGTCAATGTGCGCACCGGCCCTAGCGTGCGGTTTCCGCGCATTGGCTTGCTTGATCCCGGTGACACGGTGCCAATCACAGGCCGCACCGACGACAGCGAATGGCTGCGTGTGACGTTTCAAGGCCAGGAGGGCTGGGTGGCGTTGTTTGTCGTGAGCCGCAGCGGAAATCTGAATACAGTTCGGGTTGTCGGTGACCTACCGCAGCTTCCCCCCACGCCAACGATTGGCCCAACACAGACCTTTGAGGAACGTCTGGCCGAGCGGCGTCGGCCCTTCTTGATTACGCTAGCTGATACACAACTGCGCGCCGCACCGAATTTTCAGGCATCTGTCGTGGCAACCATCCCGGATGCTGTGGAATTAGAGGCCACGGC
>JAADYY010000161.1 GCA_010092805.1 Chloroflexota bacterium
ATGAAACTGGTCACGTTCACCTATCGGAAACGGCGGCGGGTCGGCGAGATGATCGACGACACCATTTATGAGTTGGCCTGGCCGGATACTATGCGCCAGATGGTGCGGCGCGGACTCACCGCCGGGCGCGCCTACGAACGCTTCCCCATCGATCAAGTCGATATTGAAGCGCCGCTTCAGCCCGGCAAGATCATTGGCATCGGCCTCAACTACGGCGATCACGCGGCAGAGACGGGCAAACAGCCACCCGCCGAGCCGCTGGTCTTCGCCAAACTGCCCAGCAGCGTCATCGGCCCCGATGAGCCGATCATGTGGCGGCCAGCGATCACGCAGCAGGTCGATTGGGAGGTCGAACTCGGCGTCGTGATCGGCAAGCGGGCGCGCGCTGTGTCGCCGGGCGACGCCTACGATCACATCTTCGGCTACATTGTGGCCAACGACATCACAGCGCGCGATTTGCAGGACAACTCACCGGGCGGCCAGTGGATCAGCGCTAAGGGGATGGATACGTTTTGCCCGCTGGGGCCGTGCCTCGTCACCCGCAGCGACATCGAAGATCCGCACGCGTTGGCGCTCAAGACGACGGTCAACGGCGCGGTGATGCAGGACGGCAATACCCGCGACATGCTCTTCAAAATCCCCGACCTGATCGCCTACTGCTCGCAGCGTTTCACGCTGGAGCCGGGCGATGTGCTGCTCACCGGGACGCCGGCGGGCGTGGGCCGCGCCAAAAACCCGCCGCGCTTCCTGGCTGATGGCGACACGGTGACTGTCAGCGTCGAGGGCATCGGTGCGATGACCAACACCTGCCGCGTGATCGCGGAGGCTGCGGCGGAAGCAGCCCCCGCAGCCGTCGACTCCGACGCGGGCGAGGGTTAAGCCCCCGCACTTTGACTCCCGCACCTTGACTCCCTCTCCCAACCGCTGGCGGTGGGCCGCTGCGCCGGGAGAGGGACTTTGATTTACCCGGACATCTGCCCGGACTCAGCCGCCGACGATGGGCACCACGTTCAGGTCGCCCTCGACGATGCCGACGAAGCCCGCCGCCACCCAACCGACCGTATCGCGGAACACGACTTGATACCAGCCGCCGTCCGGCGTGCGCCCGATGATCGGCAGGATGTCGCCCCAGGGGATGCGCCCCGTCTGCGGGGAGGCGGTGGTTGGCTGGGCGCGCAAGCGCAACCCGGCGCGCGTTTGCCCCACGACGCCCGTCAGCGAGGCAGGGTTGCCCTGCGTGATGAACGGACTCTGCACCGGGGCGTTGAACTCGTTGCCGTTGACATTCAGGTAGAAGCCCCACACCCAACCCGTGAAGCCGCTCAACTGGAGCAGGAACCAGCGCGCGTCAGGATCGCGCCCGATGACCTGGTAGGTTTGGCCGCGCCGCACCCGCCCCACCACCGGCGCGCTGAAGAACGGCGCTTCGCGCACCAACAGCACCGTCGCGCGGACGACCGTGCCGCTGAGCGCACCCGGCGGAATCTCTGGTAGGCCCGTCGGCGGGATCGGTGTCGGGGTTGGCGTGGGGCCGCCGGGCGTGACGGTCACAACAGGCGTGATCTGCGCGCCGACGAAGAACCATTGGAACTGCACCAGCGCGATATCGGTGTTGTCGAAGTATTCTACGGTGATTTGCCGGTTGCCCGCCACGGGAAACGTTTGCTGGAAGCGGTCTGTGGTGTCCGGGCGGTTGACAAAGCGGTCGAGCACCAATTGATTGTCGATGAACACGCGAATCCCGTCGTCCGAGCGCGCGGCAAATTCGTAGGTTCCGGCCTGGAAGAACTGCGTTGACCGGAAACGGATCGAGAACATATCGGCACCAAGCCCCGTATTCGGGGGTGCGCCTGTGCCGAAGTCAAAGTTGATGATCGACTCAGCGCGGGTCGTGTCGATGGGCGGCGAGAGCGTGGTGTTATTGTAATATTCCGCCGTCCAGCCGGTGCCAAAATTGGCGGTCGGCTGCTGGATGGGTTCAAAGACACGCGACTCAGCGACAGGCGAAACATCGACGAGGCTGGGCAGCAGCACCATCATAACGATCAAACTGATGAAGGCGAGCAAACGCTTGATCATGTGACCGATCTCCTGATAACGTGCGTTTACATTTTTTCTGATCTGAGTATACAACCGAAGCGGCGACCCTGCCTTGAGCCTGCCACCGGGTCACCAGGACTGTGGTCACAGCCGCCGCGCGAAAAACATGAACGTTGAGTCAACAACCTGTATGTTGTTGGGTGGATTATCGACTATAATAAAGGCGTATTGCCTGATAGCTGCGGGTTGCGCCGCCTAGCGCTGGTTGGCGTGGCGCGGCCCACACAGGCTATCGCGGCGGTATCATCGTAATCTGCGCAGGTGCAATGCGGATGTCCGCTTAGGTGGGGTAATGTCCCGAACGAAAACTTTTGACCCGCAAACGGTTCTGGATAAAGCCGTCAATTTACTGTGGTTTCAGGGTTACGAGCGCACCACGATCCAGGATCTCGTCGATCATCTGGGGATTGGGCGCGGCAGCTTGTATGCCACTTTCGGCGGCAAACGCGAGCTGTTCCTGGCCGCGCTCGACCGCTACCGCGAACAGCGCAACCAACGCTTTATCGGCATCCTCAGCCAACCGCCCACCGCCAAAGCCGGAATCCGCGCGGTGTTTGCCGACGCCATCGAAGAGGCGCTCAACGACCCGCAGCAGCGCGGCTGCCTGATGACCAACTCGACCGCCGAAGTCGCGCCGCACGACCCGGCTGTGCAGGAACGTGTCGCGGAAAACCGTGCCGTGATGGTGACAGCCTTCCGCGACACGATCCGGCGTGGCCAGGAGTCCGGCGAGATCAACCCGGCGCTCGACGCGGACGCGCTGGGCCTGTATTTCTACAACGCGCTTCAAGGGATTCGGGTGGTCGCCAAAACCAACCCCTCACGGGACATGCTCACGCAGATTGTCAGCGTGACGCTCACGGCGCTCGACCGCTGAGTCAACGCGCCGTGCCTCCCCCTCGCCCAGCGCCGTGCGCGGTTGTTTGCGCCGCGCCGCGCCGATGCGCATAATCAGCGCACAGACACGACTTAATCGTGCGCGAACGCGCAAAGGACAAGCACACGATGGCCTATCAGGTTTTGATTCCCGACAATGTTCACGAAACGGCACTGACGATCCTCGCAGAAGCCGGCGGTATTGACTACCACGCGCCGGGGAAAATCCCGCGCGACGAACTGCTCAGCGCCGTGCCCAGCGCCGACGCGCTGATCATCCGCAGCGGCAGCAAGATCGACGCGGAGGTGTTTGCCGCCGCCGCCAACCTCAAAGCGATTGCCCGTGCGGGCGTCGGCGTCGATAACGTCGATTTGGCGGAAGCGACGGCGCGCGGCGTCCGGGTGATGAACACCCCCAACGGCAACACCATCGCCACCGCCGAGCACACCTTCGGCTTGATGCTGGCGTTGGCGCGCCACATCCCGCAAGCCCACCGCTCGTTGAGCGAAGGCAAATGGGATCGCAAAAGCTTCATGGGCACCGAGCTGCGCGGCAAAACGCTGGGCGTTATCGGGTTTGGGCGCATCGGTCGGGCGGTTGCGGTGCGGGCGCTGGCCTTCGAGATGCAGGTGCTGGCCTACGATCCGTACATCCCGGCAGAAGCGATGGCCGAGATTGGTGTGAGGAGCGCCACGCTGGACGAACTCTACGCCGCAGCCGACTTTATCACGCTGCATACGCTGCTCACCGACGAAACCCGCGAGATGATCAACGCCGCCACCATCGGCCAGATGAAATCATCGGTGCGCATCATTGACGCGGCGCGCGGCGCGTTGGTCAACGAGGCGGATCTGGCGGACGCGATCAAAAGCGGGCGCGTGGCCGGGGCCGCGCTCGATGTTTACCAGCAGGAGCCGCCGGAACCGGACAACCCGCTGATCGGGCTGCCGGGCGTGGTGCATACGCCACATCTGGCCGCCAGCACCGACGATGCGCAGGTTGCGGTGGCGGTGGAAGCAGCGCAGTTGGTCGTGGCTGCGCTGCTCACCGGCGAATATCGCAATGTGGTTAATCCAGAAGTCTTAGCGAAGTGACAGCGGCGTCGCGGTCACGGGAGCATCAGTGTTAGGGAGCCGCACGCGGCGGCGGCGCAGCGTCGGTGCGAGGTCTATGGGCGTGATGGGCGTGCGGAGTGGGTGCTGTTCGGCCCGCTGGTTGGGCGGGCTGTCAGTTGAGAATCAACAGCAGCAGCGCGCCGACCGCGAACACAAACACCGCCACGCCCAGCCCCACCAACAGCATCGGGTTGGTGCGCTGCCGGGTATTCGCGGCTTCGGGTTCGGTGTACAGCGGGCGAATCACCGACGATGGGCGCTTCGGCGTGGTGTCGGGTGAAGTCAGCTGTTGGCTCAACTCGTCGAGCATGGCCCGTGCCTGCCGGTTATCTGGCTGGAGGCGCAGCAGCCGCGTGAGCGTGTTGCGCCGCTCGGTGGGCGACGAGGTGGAAATGGCGATGACCCACAAGGCACTGGTGTTGGTGGGGTCCTGGCGGAAAACTTCGAGGGCGGCGGTGCGGGCTTCTTCGTAATAACCGTTCTGTGCCAATCCCTTGGCACGCTGGAGCAGCAGCTCCTGATCGTTCATCAACAACCTCAACTTCCCAATCCCGGTTCGGGATCTCATCCTCTCCTATACCACATTGTCTAAGAATTTTCACAAGCGGACATGGGAATAAGGTCATGCGACCACTAAGTCTGGAAATTTCGGTTATCTTATCGTTATATCGAGTCTGGGTTAATTCGGCCTCAACGCTGCATCCATGAATGTGATCAGGCGCTGGGGGTAGGCGTCCGGCGCTACCGCTAGATAGTTCCCGTGACCCGCTCCGGGCACTTCCCACAGAGCGGTGTTCGGGCCGCCAGCCTGCGCTTGCAAGCGGCCTCCGTCCAACGCCGGTTCGTTGGTACCATACACCAGCAGAATCGGGCGCGGCGCAATCGTATCGATGACGGCAATTGGTTTGAGATTATTCATATCCATCCCGGTTGACAAGCGGTACGCGGCATCCATCCCAAAGCGGAACAACCCGCCGAACCAACCCTGCGGCGCGGTCGTCTCATCGAGGCTGGCGCTGAAATCGTGGTAGCCGCCCTGGGCCACCACCGCCGCTACCTGCGGATAGCGCGCGGCAGCCATCACCGCCGCCGCGCCCCCCGCCGAAAAGCCGTGCACCCCAACCCGCGTCGCGTCCACTTCCGGGCGCGTCGCCAGATAATCAAGCGCATCCGCCACCAGCGCCGACTCCCGATAACCGAGCGAGTTGATCGTTTGCCCGGCGCACGGGCGGCCATCATAGCTGAGCACATGATAGCCCGCGCGCTGATACACCGCGATCTCGCCCAGGCGGTCGCCGCGCTCGCGTGACCCCGTCGGCACCACGATCACCGCTGCGCCGTCGGCGGGTGCCGCGCCGGGCAGAAAGTAGCCGTCCACCATGCGATCGAGATCGGCAGAGTGAAACCGGATCGACTCAAACGGCAGGCCCAACCGCGCCGGATTGCCGCCGCCGCTGCACCCCGGCGCGGTTAAGCCCAGCATCAAGCCAAAGCCGAGCAGCGTCGGCAGGCCCAACAGCAAGATCACGATGGCGAATAGGCCGCCGCGCAGCACAAACAGCAGCCGTTGGCGCAGTGTCCGCTCAGTGGTTACGGAAGTGGGGGTTTCGGTCACAGTTGGTTGATCCACGAATTCTTGTGCAAAGCGTCAGGATGTCTCATGCTGTCAGTGTACCCCGGCTCGCCGGTTGGGTGCATGAACAGATCGACAGATTGGGCACATTCGTAGCCAACGCGATCCCTACAACAGCACATGATGACCCAGATGTTGTTGGCGAATCAGGCCCTCACCCTAAATCCCGCTCCCAACCGCCGCTTTGCGGCTAGGCGAGGGACTTCAAAAGCAGTTTTCTCCCCTG
>JAADYY010000703.1 GCA_010092805.1 Chloroflexota bacterium
GCGCTGGATGAGTCGCAGCCCGCCGTGCAGCGGGTCGCCGATTTCTTCACTGATTTGGATGTCGAGGTGATCGACATGACCGACCACCTGCGCGGTATCGACCCACGTCAGTTGATCGTCAACAGCTTCGACTCGCATCCGGGCGTTTCAACGCAGTATCTGACCGCTGATGTGCTGACCGCCGCGATTCAGAGTACGCCCGTTGTCAGCGACGCCGCTGGCTAAAACGTGATCGTCTCCAAAATGGCCCAGGGTTCGCCAGCGAGCGTTGGTAGGCGGGCGTTATCGAACCAGGTGTAAATCTGCACACCGACGCTGTATGTCCCCGGCGGTAGTTCGGATGGTTGCAGCGGGCGCGGGTCGTAGATAACCTCGCCGGGAGTCCAGGATGTGGTGGGCCGTTGGTTTTGCAGCGGCCCCGAATCGTACTGCGCGACAAGCTGCCCCGCGTCGTCGAGCACAAACGCCGAGATACTGAAATCGACGGGCAGCGGCGCATCTGCCGACCACCACAGATCGACGCGCATGATGTCCGGGTGGATGGCATACTGCCGCAGATCGATCCCGGACTCGAAGCGCACCGCCGGAGTCTCTGGCAGTTGATCGTAGCGATAGACGTTGAGATCGTTGCCCCAATGATCCGTCGTGAAGGTGGCGGTGCGCACGTGATTCGTCGCCGCCAGAAAGTTGAACGCCGATTGATCTGGACTCCAGTGCATCAGCCAGACGGTGGGGTGTTCCGACAACAGATCGATGACGCCATCGGGGTAGGTCTGCGGTTCGTAGGCGCGCCACTGCCGCAGCGAGCGAATGTCGGTATCGGCGGGCATCAGATGGTCGAGGTAGTAGCGCAGCGGGTTATCGGCGCGAAAGTTTTCCAGCAGACTCATTTCACCCGGTCGAGCGAACTGCGCCATGCTCGCGCCAACTTCATCCCAGGGCGGCTTCGGGTAGTAGTCGTCAACGGTCGTCACCCCATAGACAACGATCACCGCGACGAGGAATCCGCGTGCCGGTGGGCTGATGTTGCGCAGCCCCTGCGCGATCAAGATTGCCAGTGCCGGGGTCAGCAGCAGAATCCGGTGCGGTGCCAGAATCGGGAACCATAAATTGCCCACAAACGTGACGATCAGCGTCACCAACACCCACGCCGTCAGCAAAAACGTCGGGCCGAAGGGTCGCCATTGGCTGCGGCGGTCATCGATGAGTGCGAATGTGCCCAGCACGAACAAGCCGAGCATCAGCGGCCACTGATCAGTGAGAAACTTCTCGCGCAGTTGGATGAGTGTCTCCCCGTTCGAGGGCAGCGCGGCGTTGACACCGGGATCGTTCAGCCGCTGATCGAAGCCATACAGCAGCGCCCAGGGCAAAAACAACACACCGATCAGTGCCAGCAGCCCAATGGCATCGAGTCGCTGTCGCCCGCGCAGAAACAGCAGCGCGTGGAGGCCTTGCACCGCCGGGATATACAGGCCCTGGTACTGCGTGTGCAGCAGCAGCGCCGTCGTGATCACCCAGAGGGCCGCGCGTCGTGTGGTGGCGCGCTGTGTCCAGCGGATGTAAAACAGCATACTGAGCAGCGCGAGCAGCGTCCGCAGCGCATACATGCGGATCTCCTGTGCGAGTACAACCTCCGGGTCGGAGAGGGTGAGCAGCAGCACCGCCAAGATGGGCACGATGGAATCGCGGAACCAGGGACGGTCTCGGTTGACGGTGCGTGCAAGCGGATACACAGCCGCGACGCTCAGCAGGCTGAAGAACGCCGATAGCATCCGCATGGCGACGACGGAGTCGCCCGCGAGCGCGATCCAGCCGTCGAGGAGGGCGTAATACAGCGGCGGGTGATGATCGCGGTGCGCCAACGCCTCGATGCGATCCGGCTGCGAGAGGATATAGTAGGTCGCGCCCTCATCAATCCACAAGCTCTGCTCGCCGATGTGCAGGATACGGGTTGCGGCGGCCAGCAGCAAGATCAGTGTCAAGACAAGCAAGGTCGAACGTCGGGACATAGATGGTTTCGCCGTCAAGGTCATCAATTGCGATACAACCCGGCGGAATTTACCACCAGCACGCGAGCATTGCACAATTCAAACAAGTGATGTATCGTCTAGAGGTTCTTTTTCGGGTGCGCACGTCGAGGTTGTATCGGTGAAAAAACTGCTCGTGACAGGTTCAAACGGCTTGATCGGCTCTGAGGTGGTGAGTCACTTTGATGCGCTGGGCTGGCGGGTCGTTGGTGTCGATAACAACATGCGGCGAGAGTTTTTCGGTGTGCGCGGCGATACCCGCTGGAATCAACAGCGGTTGGAGGCGACCTGCCGCCACTTTCAGCATTACGAACTCGACATCCGCGACCGGGCCAATGTCCTGAAGCTTGTCACACAGATCAAGCCAGACATGATCGTTCACGCAGCGGCCCAGCCGAGCCATGATCTGGCGGCGACGCGCCCGTTTGATGACTTTGATGTCAACGCGAGCGGTACGCTCAATCTGCTGGAAGCGGCGCGTCAGGTGGTGCCGGACGTTGTATTCGTGCACATGTCCACCAACAAGGTTTACGGCGACCGCCCAAATCAGATCAAGCTGGTCGAGCGCCCAACGCGCTGGGACTACGCAGACCCGGCCTATGCCAACGGCATCGACGAGACCATGAGTGTCGATCAATCGCTGCATTCGCTGTTCGGCGTCTCGAAGACTTCCGCCGACCTGATGGTGCAGGAGTATGGGCGCTACTTCGGTATGCACACGTGCTGCCTGCGCGGCGGCTGCCTGACCGGCCCGAATCATTCCGGTGTGGAGATGCACGGCTTCCTCAGCCATTTGATCCGCACCAACATTGAGGAGCGCGAATACACCATCTACGGCTACAAAGGCAAGCAGGTGCGCGATAACATCCATTCGTATGATGTGGTGCGCTCCATTGAGCTGTTCTTTGAATATCCGCAGGCGGGTGCGGTCTTCAACTTGGGTGGCGGCTACGATAACACCGTCTCGATTTTGGAGGCGTTTGATCGCGTGGCGCAGTTGACGGGCAAGCCGATGCGTTATCGCTACGTCGATCAAGCGCGGGTCGGCGATCACATCTGTTACTACTCCGATTTGACCCACCTCAAGCGCAGCCTGCCTGGCTGGACGATCACCAAAGATCTGGACACAATCTTTGACGAGATCGTCATCAGTTGGCAGCAGCGCCTACTTGAGCGTGTTTGAAGACACCGCATAACATTATGGCTGCCATGAAGCTCTCTGTTGTCATCCCCGCGCGCAACGAAGAAGGCAACATCGTGCGCACGGTGACTCGTCTGCGCGATCAACTGGACACAGCGCGCATCAACACCTTCGAGATCCTCGTAGTCGATGACGGCAGCACCGACCGTACCCATGAACTGGTCAGCGAGGCCCACAGCCGCGATACCCGCATCCGCGTGATCCGCAATCCGGGGCGCAACGGCTTCGGACGGGCGGTGGCGTGTGGGCTGAACCACTTTACGGGCGATGCCGTGATCGTTTACATGGCCGACGCTTCAGACGCGCCGGAAGATGTGGTCAGTTATTTCTATATTTTGTGCGACGAGGCGGATTGCGCGTTTGGGTCGCGGTTCATTCGCGGCTCGAAAATTGAGGATTACCCGCGCTTCAAGCTGCTGATCAACCGTGCGGCCAATTTCGTCATCTCGGCGATGTTCAACATCCGCTACAACGACACGACCAACGCCTTCAAAGGTTACCGCGCCGATGTCATCGAGGGGTGCCGCCCGTTTGTGTCGCCGCACTTCAACCTCACCATTGAGATGCCACTCAAAGCGATTGTGCGCGGTTACTCATATCGCGTCATCCCTATTTCATGGCGCAACCGTGATGTCGGCGAGTCGGCGCTGAAGCTGAAAGAGCAGGGCAGCCGCTATCTGTACACACTGCTGACGGTGTGGTTTGAGTGGCTGCTCGTGCGCCACGACACACGCCGCACCGATGACGGTGTCTTCAAGCCGTGGACGCCCGAACCCGCTGATTCGCTGATTACAACGGACAGCGCCGGAGATCAGTAGCATGAGCGAACGCATCCTCGTCACGGGGGGCGCGGGCTTCATTGGCAGCCACATCGTTGATGTGCTGATTGCACGGGGTAAACGTGCCGTCGTCCTCGATAACGAGAGTACCGGGGATCGCCATCATGTGCATCCGCAGGCGGAGTTTGTTCACGGCGATGTCACCGACCCGAACGACCTGACGCCGCTCTTCGCGGCGGGTGTTGATGCCGTGCTGCATATCGCCGGGCAAGCGTCGATTCGGCGGTCGTTTCAAGATCCGGCGGCGGATCTATCCGTCAACACGCTTGGCACAATCAATGTGCTGAATCAGTGCAGCGCGCACCGCGTCCCGCGCCTGATCTTTGCCAGTTCGATGACCATCTACGGGCATACCGACCACGTTCCGACGCCGGAGACTGTCGCGCCAAACCCCGTTTCCTACTACGCGATCACCAAGTATGCCGCCGAACGTTACGTCCATGTGACCGCGCAGCGCCGTGACCTCGGCTTCGATCTCAACGTCACATCGTTGCGGATGTTCAACGTCTACGGCGAACGCCAAAGCCTCACCAACGCCTATCAAGGAGTGTTCGCCATCTTCATCGGCAATGTGCTGCGCGGCGAACCGATCACGATCCATGCGGACGGCCAGCAGTCGCGTGATTTTGTGCATGTCGCCGATGTGGCGCGCGCGTGGGTAGATGCCATTGACGCGCCAGCGAGCTACGGGCAGGTGATCAACGTGGGCACCGGGCAGGCGACAACGGTCAACACGCTCTGCGATCAAGTGCTGGCGGCGTTCGGGCACACGCGCGCGACCTATCCGGTGCAGGCGGCCCCGGCGCAGCCTGGCGATATGCGTCGGTCGGCGGCGGACATCACCCGTGCGCGCGATCTGCTGGGCTGGTCACCACAGATCACAACAGCACAGGGGATGCCGCAGACGATCATGTGGGCGCGCGAGGTCAGCGCCGCCCGTTAACCCACGACTCTTCTTCGACGTAGGTCGCCGGGCAGTCATCGAAGCGCAGGACAAACATCTTGTTGTTGACATCTGGCCCGGCGTTGATCTGGTACTCGCCGCTGGTCAGGCGATACATCGCCACGCCATCTACCTGCACCAAAAACAGATTCCGGTCGGGGAAGTCGGGCACACGCGACAGCTCACGCTCGTCGTACATGAAGATGCGCCGCCCACCATCGGAATCGATGCGGTAAACATCCAAGACGCACAAATCATCGTAGCTGTAGGTGTAAACGGCGTAGAATTCGCCGCCTAAGCAGTTATGCCGTTGATCGTTGGGGCACTCACAGGGGTTGCAGGCGTATGCCGACGTTGGGCCGATCTCCGGGGTATCCACAAGCAGCAGCGATGCAGCGATCACCGCTGCGGCAACGGCGCTGATGGGCAGCAAGCGCACAAGCAAGCGACTCAATGACATGTAATGGCCTTTCTGGCGAGTGTATGGCAAGCATTGAGCGCAAATTTATAGCACATCTCCTGCACAGACGACAACCAATTCAACCCTACTCAAACCCTACGCGATGGCGGGGATGTTTGAAGCGTGGCAACGATGCAAAAAACGCAGACGGCGCTCCCGGCAACATTGCTCCTGGTGAGCGCGTCTGCGTGGTTAACACAGCGGTGAAAATGCGTTGCGGCGATCAGCGTGGCAAGCGCCAAGGCCCGCGCCGCCCCCCCATTGGGGGCAGAATCGTGATCGAGTGGGCCACACCCTCAAGATCTTGCTTGGAGGCGTTGTCGCCGGGGAGCACCGCATACACCCGTAGATGCCGCTCCTCCAACTGGCGGACGTATTCAGGGTAGGTTTGGCCGACAAAACCATCCGTAAGCACGAGGGTGCGTTTCATTTCTGGGCGCGCATTGAGCACATGCTGGATCAC
>JAADYY010000162.1 GCA_010092805.1 Chloroflexota bacterium
GTTTGCGGCAGTTTCAGCCGCCCATCCAGATGGCCACTGCTTTGCAGGGTCGGGTATTGGGTTGCTAATACATGGTTGATCGCTTCGACAGTGATGGACTTGTCCCCGGTACCCGCCACCCCGATCACGGTGGTATCCAGTTTGTTGAGAATGTATTGTGCCCAGCTCATCAGCGCGGCTTCGGTATCGCGCACGAGAAGCACCGAGAGGCCGCTGGTATCGAAGTTCGGCGGGCGCATACACAAGACACCGGTCGCGCCGCGCTGAACAGCCTCGTAGATGTATTGGTGGCCGTCGCCCTGGTCTGACCGCAAAGCAACAAAGAGCTGTGCTTCCTGGGCAAACCGTGAGTCGAAGCAAAAATCGCTGAACAACTGTTGACCAGGCTCGCCAAAGAGTTGACCGCTGGCTGCTTCAAGGATGTCATAGAGGTTGATCATAATCTCGATTACAACACGCTACTTATCAATGGGCGCAAAAAAGTCAGGCGATAATTGAAAGTTTTTGTTATAATTTTTTAATCCAGATTGGGGCAAATGCACTACCATGTCATTTTATTTTGAGACGCTAAAAATGCAAGGCAGGGCACGGGCGGGAATCCTCCATACCCCGCATGGCGCGATCCCGACGCCGGTTTTCGCGCCGGTAGGTACCCTGGCGACCGTCAAAGCCGTTCCCCCGCGTGACCTCCACGAAATTGGTGCCACGCTCGTGCTGGCCAATACCTATCACCTGCACCTGCGCCCAGGTGAAGATCTGATCCGCGATTTGGGCGGTTTGCATCGTTTCATGGGGTGGACAGGCCCCATCCTCACGGACTCGGGCGGTTTCCAGGTGTTTAGCCTGGGCGAAATCAACCACATTGACGATGAAGGCGTGACTTTCCGCAATCACATTGACGGCGGCCAGGAGCGCCTGACGCCAGAAAGCGCCACGCAAATCCAGCAAAAGCTGGGCGCAGACATCATCATGTGCTTCGATGAATGCCCAAGCCCGACGGATTATGAGCAGGTGATGCGTGCCGTCGAACGGACGAACCGTTGGGCGGTGCGCTGCCGCGAGAGGCACCCCGATGATGGTCAGCAAGCTCTGTTTGGCATTCAGCAGGGCGGCGTCTTCGCCGCCTTGCGCGAACGCTCCATCGATTTCCTGCGCGATCTGGATTTCCCCGGCTATGCAATTGGCGGGCTGGCTGTGGGCGAGACGAAAGCCGAGATGTACAGCACGCTTGATGTCAGTGTGCCGCTGCTGCCGGAGCACAAACCCCGCTATCTGATGGGGGTTGGCGCACCGGATGATCTGGCCGAAGCGATCACGCGCGGCGTCGATATTTTCGATTGTGTGCTGCCTACACGGTTGGCCCGGCATGGATCGGCCTTTACACGTGGGGGTAGAATAAATATGCGGAATCTAGAGTTTGCCCGTGATGAGTCCCCGGTGGATCTGACGTGCACATGCTACTGCTGCCAGCACTTCACGCGGGCCTACCTGCGCCACCTGGTGCAGACGAAAGAATTATTGGGGCATTATCTGCTGAGTGTGCATAATATCCATTTTTTGGTGAAGCATGTGCAGGCCATGCGTGAAGCGATTCTCACCGAGACGCTGCCCGCGTACGTGAACGACTTTCTACACGCCTACGGACTCAACCCAGCCGAGGATACCGAACGTTGAACCCGCCGTCGCGTCAGGGGTGCCAAACACCGATGTGCTCGACAAGCCAGCGCAGCGACGATCTACGCCCCATGTGTGGGCGGTTGGGCAATGCATGAGCCTATGCGGCGCACGGGGCGAGTTTTGGTCGCGATCGCGTTTACGCTGGTAAGCTGCAGCAACCAGATTCTACCAGCAGCGACGCCCACAGCGCAGGTGACTCCCCTGCGCATCTACGCCACGACAGCGACCCTGCCACTCGTCAACGCAGTGACCCGCGAATACACCCGCGTCCAACCGACGATCACATTTGATGTCCGCTCTGGCAACGATGGCACGTCCGCTGCGGCGCTTGCTGGCGGCGATGCGCTGTACCTGTTCACGAATCATCTGCCGGTGGACAGCCCGCTGTGGGCCGCGCCCATCGGGCAGGATGGGCTGGCGGTGATCGCCCATCCTGCTAACCCCATTACCCAACTGACGACGACTGAACTCCGCGACCTCTATCAGGGTTGGATCCCGAATTGGCGTGTGCTTGGCGGGGCGGACACAGAAGTGGCGGTCTTCAGCCGTGAAGCGGGGTCTGGCACACGCGCCGAATTCGAGCGGCTGGTCATGGGGGATCGGCGGACCACCCCATCCGCGCAGATCGCGCCGTCCAGTGCAGCGATGGTGCAAAGCGTCGCGCGCACGCCGGGCGGGATCGGCTATGTGTCGATGAGCTATCTCGATGAGACCGTGACCCCCATGTTGATCAACGGCGTCATCCCGACACCGGAGACTGTTTACACCAACCGCTACCCGCTGCGGGCGACGCTGTTCGTCGGCGGCCTGCGTGAGCCGCCAGGCGCGTATCGTGCGTTTATCGGTTGGTTGCAGGGCCAGGAAGGCCAGGCGATTGTCGGGCGGCATTACGCGCCGCTGCTGCGCCCGTGATCCGCTTAGCGCGCAAAAATCAGTGTGTAGGTTGCCATCACACCAGAGAGCAAAATCAAGATCAGCATCCACATGCTGGTGAGCGCCATGTCCCGGTAGAACTGCAACCGTGAGCGCCGCTGCGCCAATTCCATCTCTGGGATGCGGATGCGGTAGAGCGCGCCCGCCGCTTCCTGATTGCGGGGGTTGACGCGCAGCACGTTATCCAAGCAGATCGAACTCTGATCGAGCGAGTCGACGGCCACACTCATCCACAGCCACGCATCCTCGAAGTTGTTGTCCTCGCGGATCAAATCGCGCAGCACCTGCCGGGCTTCGTCGCGGCGGTTCTCTTTGACGAGATCGATGGCGTCGATCAAGCGGTCGATGCGGGCGTAAGCGGCTTCCTGGTCGGTCATCGCGCGGTCTCCGGTGCTGTTGGCACCGCGCTGCGCACGTTGGCGAACAGGTCGGTTTCGTCGATCTGGTCGGTCAGCGGGATCGGGTAGAGGCGCGTGAAGCCCTGCCAGGGAATCAGCCGCCGCCGTAGCCAATAGGGGAAGCGCAGACCGGGGCCGCCGCCCTGCTGGCTGCGATGGCAGTCGCCGGCTTCGTCCCATGCGCGGTGATAATCCCGAATATCGACGATGGCATGTGTTGGCTCAATGTGATCAAGGACGGCGCGCAGGTCAATGTCTTTATTCTTGCCCAGTTTGCGCGGGTCTTGGCCGCGCAGCCGCAGCACGGCCAGCGCGATTTTCAACTGCGTTTGCGGGATGCTGGAGGCGTAGAGTTTCTGCGCTTGGTACGGTGGCTGATCCGTGCTGTAGGCTGGATCGGCGGCGAGGGCGAAGGCATCGATGGTGGCGCGCTGAATCGCGATGTGGTCGGGGTGGCCGTAGCCCCCGTAACGGTTGAACGTGATCACAACCTGGGGCTGCACCGCACGAATCACCGCGACGATGCGGCGCGTCACGGCGGCGGGGTCGGCTTGCCATAAGCACGCTGGGTCGCGGCTGGTTTCCGATCCCATCATGCCGCTGTCTTTATAACCAAAGGTAAACACCTGTTTGAGGCGGAGTTTTGCGGCGGCGCAGTCCAGTTCGCTCAGCCGCAGTTCGGCGACGGACTGGTACCCGTTGAGCTGTTCGGGGCTGACCGTGCCGACATCGCCGTTGGTGGCGCAAATGAGGTAGACATCTACCCCGGCGTCAACATAGCGGGCGATGACCGCGCCCAGGCCAAAGGCTTCGTCGTCGGGGTGCGCGTAGGCGATCAAAATACGACGATCAGACATGACATCCGTAGACATGCTATCCGGCTTTCTAAATCACAATACGAGTAGGAGACCACTTGAGTTTAGCGCGCGCACAGCGCCCCAAGTGCGGGCGCTGCGTACAGAAATAGTATAGCATTCATCGGTTGAGGATCGCTGGGCAATTCTGAACCGACGGCGTATACTTCGGTGCTTGTGTCCCCCGCATGGGCACGGTCAGGCGGGCATGGGACGTTGGCCCGCCTGATGATCGCGCGAAGCAGAGATGAGTTAAGGAAGCATATGCGCCGGGTTTTGAGATTTTTGACATTGATCGGAGCGCTGGTTGTGGGTTTAGTCGCCCTGACCGTGACGGTTGCGCAAGACGACGACACACCGCCGCTGGATAACCGCATTCCGGTGACGCTGCCGGGCACCAATACACCGCGTCCGTTTGTGCTGCGGACGAACACGCCGTCCGGGCCAACAGCGACGCCATCGTGGACGGCCAGCCCGCTCCCCACCAACACCCCGACCAACACACCCTCCGCGACACCTACCAATACGCTGACCCCGACCCCGTCGGACACGCCGACCCATACGCCCTCACCCACGCCAACGTTGGTGGGGCCGGTGTTCTACCCCGACGGCGTGAGTCCGCTGACCGGGCTGCCCTACCCCAACGACGAGGCGCTGACACGGCGCAACCTGATCATCAAGATCTCGAATTTTCCGCCAATTGTGCGCCCGCAGAGCGGGGTCAATGCCGCCGATGTGGTGTATGAGTATGAGGTCGAAGGCGGTGTGACCCGCTTCGCCGCGATTTTCAGGAACAACACCCCGGATCACGTGGGGCCAGTGCGCAGCGCGCGCCTCACCGATCTTGAGTTGGTCGATATGTATCAGGCGCTCCTGGGTTATTCAGGGGCCAGCGAACCGATCCAGAACCTGATCATGAGCGCCGATTGGTCGTGGCAGGCCATCTCGCCGTCGCGCGGCGATAACTGCGAAGAAGCCGGGTTCTGCCGCTTCCCGCGTGAGGGGCTGCCCTCCGAACACACCCTGTATGCCAATACTGAGCTGATCTGGGAGCGGGCGACCGCGCGCGGCATCAACACGGGCTACCGGGCGCATGGCTTCGCCTTCAGCGACGAACCGGATGGCGATGGACTGCCCGCCAATGATGTTTTCGTCGAATGGTATGGCCTCACCGACGCGCGCTGGCAGTACGACTCGGCGACCGGACGGTATTTGCGCTTCACGGAGACTCAGCCGCACATTGACGCCGCCGATGGTGAGCAGCTCTGGGCGGATAACGTGGTGATCATCGAAGCGCTGCATCAAGATCGCCCCGATCTGTTCGACCCAGCCAGCAGCACCGCCTCGCACCAAATCAACCTGTGGGGGACGGGCCGCGCCTATCTCATCCGGGATGGGCGGGCGTATCAAGGGTTCTGGGAGCGCCGCTGCATTCAGTCGCGCAACCCAACGCCGACCCCAACCCCAGAAGAAGGGCCGTCACTGCGCTGTGACATCGATCCGGGGGATGCGCTGCGCCTTTATTACGGCGATAACACCCCGATGATGATGAAGCCGGGCCGCACCTGGGTGACGGTCACGCGCTGGCTCAACTACGTCTCGATCTCCGAGGTTGCGCCGGACATCAACGCGACGGCGGCGGTTCTGCGCCTCACCCCGACCAATACCCCCTGGCCGACTCCAGTGCCCGCCGCTGGCTCCTGATCCAGGCGAAATACCCCGCCAATGTGGCCGCTGATTGGGGCGTCTGCAGACGCCCCAGCCCGCACGGTTGTGGCAAGCAGACAACAGGGGGTTGCCAGGGCGTTTATCCGAAGAAGATTGGGTTGGTGAGCGCCCACATCTCGCCGTTGGCGTCGCGCAGCTCGACATTTGCCCACCGCGCCTGCCCCGCAGCGAGCGACCAGGCGTGCGCACCTGCTGCGCTGACCGGCATCTGTTCGTGAACCGCGCGATCCAGGATCAAGCGGAGGACATCGCCCTCGTGCGCGTCGGTCCACTCGACCGACAGTGTTGCCGCTTCGGCGGGCAGTTGATCCCCGACCATCCCACGCGCACCGGAGGGCGTCGTCGCGGTGAGCAGCAGTTCCGGCCCCGCGCTGATGTACGTGTGTCCTTTGCGGATGGCGCTCAGGATGCCTGGTTCGCTCAGCGCCTCGGCGTAAACGACGTTGAAGCCCGCGCGGCGCTCATCCGTGCGGCGCGCCGGGCCGTGAATATCTGTGCCAGAGGTGGCGACGAGCCGATGCCCTTGATTCAGCCAGACATAATACTGCTGGAGCGCTTCCTCATTAAACACGTGCCAGAAGCCGTTCCACACCTCAACGCCCAGCGCGACACCGGGGCGCGCGTCCTCGAACTGCCACAAGCAGCCAGAGCAGAACGGCTCATCCGGCGACATGGGATGCGCGATGATCAGCATGGCCCCCTGATCGATGACCTGCTGCATGATGCGGTTGATGTCCCAGCCCGGCGCGATGTTCAGCCGCCACTCGTACCAGTGGCTGTCGCCGAGTGCCAGCATGTGCCCGTTGAAGGTGCTCAATTCCATGCCGCCCAACGCCAAAAAGCCGGCTTCGGTTTGGCTGCGGTGCTGCGCTAACCCGGTGATCGTGTTGTGATCGCTGAGCGAAACGAAATCGAGGCCGCGCGCGCGCATGTACTGGGTGAATTCAGGAATATCCCAACTGCCATCCGAGTGGATCGTGTGGGCGTGCAGGTCCCCGCGATACCAGCCGGGCTGTGCCGCTGCCACGCGCTGCGATCCGTCATAGGTAGGGGCGGTCAGCGTCAGCGGTGCGGTGGAAAGGGTGATGGTGAGTTCGTAAGTCACGGTGTCTGGGGGCAGCACGCGGTGTACATCAACGAAAACCGTCCATGTGCCCGGCTGGATGGGCCATGACCCAAACCCCGGCGTCGAAGCGACCCCGTTGATGTCCAGCCCGCCCTCACGCACAATGTTCCACACGCCGCGAATCCCGGCGGGATCGTTCGCTGAGATAGTGATCTGGTTGCGGTGGATGCGCCCGGTGGCGTAAAACGGCGCGAACTGAAAATCGATGTGGATGTTCGTCACGCCGCCCGGCACATCAAAGGGGTGCGGATGATAGGTCTTCGAGTCGGCTTTGGTCACCGCCCCACTGAATTTGTACTGCACATCTGTACTCGTCGTCATAGAGGATTCCTCATTGTTCATCGTGCATCGAAAACATCAGGCGCGCCTTCGACGGAAACCCTGACGGCTGCGCACGTATTGGCCCA
>JAADYY010000021.1 GCA_010092805.1 Chloroflexota bacterium
ACATGAGCCAGGACATCGGTCATCTGGCGGGGCGTGACGAACGCACCGCGCCCTGGTCACCCTGGATGCGCGAATGGACGACGACTCAGCGCCCCGTCGAGTGGCTGGTGCGTGCGCCGTCGGCGGGGCAGATCCGCGTGACGGCGTCGGCGCAGCGGGCTGGACTCCACCGCCACGAGGCCGATCTCGCATGATGCCGCTGGGTGAGGCGTTCTACCGGCGCAAAGTCGCAGAGATTCAGGCGGAACTGGCGTACACACACGCCGAGACGGGTTTGCTGCTGCTTGATCCGCACAACGTCGTATACGCCACCGGGTTCGTTCACAGCCCGTCGGAGCGGCCCATCGGCTGTTACATCCCGGCCAGCGGCGATCCGGTGCTGTTCATCCCGCTGTTGGAGCAGGAGAACGCCGCCGCCACCTGGATCGGCGATATTCGCACGTATTTTGAGTATCCCGGCGAGATCCATCCCATCGAGTGGATGATTCGTGAGGCTGGTGTTGAGCGAATCGGTGTGGACACGCTGCCTGCGCAGTTGTTCGCAACGATGACTGAGCCGTTGACATTGATGACGCAAATCGAACGGCTGCGGCAGGTCAAGTCCGCTGAGGAGATCGCGCTCACGGAACAGGCGGCGCGTTACGCGGACTTCTGCCTGGAGACGGTGCTCGCCACCGCCGGGCAGATCGTCCGGGCCGGCGGCACGGAACTGGACATCCTGGCAGCGTGTTTGTCGGCCACCCTCGACAAGATGCAGCGTGAGATCGGCGCGCAATATGGCCGTCGTGGCCTCAAAGTGGTCGGGACTGTTCACAGTGGGCCGCGTGCGGCGCTCCCGCACGGTGAACCCAGCGCACGCACGCCGCAGCCGGGCGAACCGCTGATCGCCGGGATTGGGGCAATGGTCGGCGGCTACCACGCGGAGAGCGGTGCAACCTTCCTCCTCGGCGAGCCGCAGGGCGATCAGATGCGCTGTTTGCAGGCGGCGGTCGCTTGCGATCAGGCGGCGGTGGCTGCGCTGCGACCGGGTGCGACCTGTGCGGCGGTCAACGCGGCGGCGCTCGCTGTGCTGCGTGATTACGGCCTTGAGGAGGCAATTCGCCACCGGATCGGTCATGGGATGGGTTTGCAAGGCCACGAGTCGCCCTGGCTCGCGCCTGGCGATGTGACCATCGTGCAGCCGAATATGGTGTTTTCCAACGAGCCGGGCATCTATCGGCCCGAAATTGACGGCTACCGCACGATCAACACGATGATTGCCACCGACGGCGAAGCGCGCGTCGTTAGCCGCTTCCTGGCCGAGCATTCACCGGAAGAGCGGATCATCCCACTTTAACAGCGCACGTTTAGCAGCGAACGCAGCACAGATCACGGAGGGATCACCCAATGCCTGAACCACCGGCCTGGCGTTACCAGAAGATCATCAAGCCAATGTTTGACCTGCCCGCGCCGCATCTGCTGTTCAAGGGTGGGCAGGTGCTCACCTGTGTGGGTGACGAAGTGATCGAGGATGGCTTTATCGAAGTTGAGAACGGCACCATCAAGGCGGTCGGCGCGGCGAGTCAACTAGGCAGCAGCGACGCCATTGTCATCGATTGCACAGGCAAGACGATCATGCCCGGCATGATGAACTCGCACGCGCACCTGGCATGGGACGGGGTGCATGATTTGGCGCGGCAATCGATGGACGATGCGCCGGAAATCAGCGCGTACAAGGCGGCGGGCAATATGCTCAAGAGTCTGCGCGCCGGGGTGACGCTGGTGCGCGATTTGGGCATGAATCAGTCGAATCTGTTTGCGAAGCAGGCCGTCGCCCAAGGGATTTTTCCTGGCCCGCGTCTGCTGGTGTGCGGCGAAGCGATCATTCAGACGGGCGGGCACACATACTGGTGCTGCCGTGAGGCGAGCGGCCCGGATGACATGCGCCGGGCTGTCCGCGAGCAGGTGCGTGGCGGCGCTGACCTGATCAAGATCATGGGCTGCCATGATCGATTGGAGTTCACGGATGACGAACTCGCCGCCGTGATCGATGAGACGCACCGCAACGGTTTGCCGATCACAGCGCACGCGACCTTCAACGATTGCATTCAGCGGGTGGCAGAATTCGGTGTGGATGTGGTGGAGCACGGCGGCTCGATGACCGATGAGACCATCGATCTGCTGCTGAAGAAAGCGATTCCCATCGTGACGACGTTCGCGCCGCTGGTGATGCAGTCGCAGGCGGAGATCGCGCGGCAGTATATGATTCCCGAATGGAAGATCGCGGAACGGCAGAAAGCTGTCGCCAGCAGAGAGCGCTACACCGGGATCGTCAAGGCGGCGCAGGCGGGTGTGCCGATTGCGTTTGGGACGGATGCCGGGAGTCCGGTGGTGGGGCACGAAGTTGTCGCGCCGGAACTCAAATTCATGGTCGAACTGGGCGTCAAGCGGGACAATTACGATGCGCTGCGGTGCGCGACTGCCGTCGCTGCGCAGATCAACCAGCTCAGCGACCAGCTTGGGACGTTGGAAGCGGGCAAAGCTGCCGATGTGATCGTCCTGGACGGCGATCCACTGGCGGATCTCGATGCACTCGAACGGGTGGCGATGACGTTTGTTGGCGGCAAACGGCTGGTGTAACGGTAGGCAAACTATGGGCAACGAAATCACAGGCATCTTCAACATTCTGGCGACCCCGTTCGATGCGGCGCAGCAAGTCGATGTCGAGTCGCTGAAAAATCTCGTCGAATTTCAGATCGACAAGGGCGCTTACGGCCTGACGATCCTCGGTGTGCTGGGCGAGGCTGCTAAATTGAGCGTCGATGAGCGGCGGCTCGTCATGGAGACGGTCGTCGAGGTCGTGAACGGGCGAATTCCGATTGTCGTGGGCACAAGCCACCCGGATACAGCCACCTGCATCGCGCTGAGTCGGGCGGCGTTTGACGCCGGGGCCGCTGGCGTCATGATCGCACCGCCGCGCATGGACGACCCGACCGATGAAAACGTCATGGCGCTGTACAGCACCATCGCTGAGCAGATCAGCCAGCCGATTGTGGTGCAGGATTTCCCACCTGTGAATGGGGTGATCATGTCGCCGGATTTACTGGCGCAGATCGCCGCACAGATTCCGAACGCACGCTACCTCAAGCTGGAAGATCCGCCGCTCATGGAGAAGATCGGTGCCATCCGCGAGCGCACCGACAGTTTCGAGATTTTCGGCGGTTTGGGCGGCATGTTCCTGCTCGAAGAGCTGCGGCGCGGGGCGTCCGGCACCATGACCGGGTTCGCGTTCACCGAGATCCTCGTAGCAGTGTATCAGGCGTTTAATTCCGGGCGTCAGGCGGACGCCGAGGCGATCTTCGACCGGTACCTACCGCTGATTCGCTACGAGAACCAGCCGAAGATCAACCTGACGATTCGCAAGGAACTGCTGTATCGGCGCGGGGCGATGCGCAATGCCACCCCGCGCGATCCGTTCCCACCGATTGACCAGGGCACCCATGACGAACTGACCTGGATTTTGCAGCGCGTCGGCATCAGCGACCCGACGCAGAAGCTCAGCCTGTAGCCGCGTCTAGTCCGCAGAGACCTCAACGGGTTGAGCGCTCACGACGCGCAAAATGGGGCTGAGGTCGGTCACCGCCTCGAACTGATCACACTGCTGCGCCAACACTTTGGTGATCTTGATCGAGAACAGGTTGCGCGTGAGCGCGTAGAATTTCTCGCGCAGCTCGTCGGCGGTCATGCGGAATTCCGGCTCGCCTTTCATGTGGGGCAGGTAGGCGCTGCGCGTTTCGCCTGTCTCCAGCATGATGTTCAGGCGGCAGCCGTTCAGATCGGGATGACCGCGATCTAACTCCGGATCGACGCTGACGTTGATCAAGTGACGCAGCCGCTGCACCTCAGGATCGTCCCAGTGTGTATAGTCTTCCGGCCAAGCGCTGCCCTGCGTGAGTGCGACCGCTGTCGCCACGCGGATGCTCAACCCGGCCACGCTCTGCGACGGCGGATTGGGATCGACGCGGAAACTCGGCTGCGTCGCGCTGGTGTACGTCGCCAGATCGATACTGGTGATCGCCGACGTATCCAATTCACCCTCGCTGAGAATCTGCTGCACTGCGTCAATCGCTTGATGGGTGTGGCGGCAGCCGCCGTGCGGCTTGAAGGCCGTCGTCGTGATGGCGAAGTCTTGGCCCAGATCGGCGAACATATTCGGGTCGAAACCGTCGCCGAATGCCCGGAAGAAACCGTACGCGCCATCGAGCGCGCCGTGCGGCCCGTAGAAATCGGCATCCGCCAACTTCACGGCGAAGACGGCGTTGCGCGCCGCAAACCCAGCGATCAGGTCTTTTGTTTCGCAGGGGCCGCCCTCGTAAACGTACTGCTCTGTGCTGCCAGACATATCCATCGCCAGCGCGACGGCGTTGCGCAGCTTGTCCGCGCTCAGCCCGGCGCAGAGGCCCGCCGCCAGCGCCGATGACATCGGCCCGACCACGCCTTTGAGATCAAATCCGCGTTCGCGTGTGGAATGGCGCACCTGGTAGCCGATGCGCACGGCGAAATCATAGGCGGCCACAAGCGCGGTGATGATCGCCGGGCCTGATGTTTGATACGCTTCGCCGACGGCCAGCACCGCCGGGATCATCTGCGAGGCGATGTGCCCTGCTGAGCGATGCGAGTCGTCCATACCGAGAATCTTGACCATGACCCCGTTCGCAAAGGCCGCACCCTCCATTGAACAGCGGCGGCCATCGCCCAACAACGTCGCTTCATCACCGGGCATCTGCATCAGGCTGTAGCGGATGGCTTTTTGCCCCAACGGGCGCTGGAAACCGCCCAAGCCCGTCCCGATGGTGTCGAAGATCAGCCATTTGGCGATCTGCGCTGCTTCGGGGGGGATGTCTTCATAGCGCAGGTTCATTGCGTAATCGACGATCTGATCGAGTAAATTCGGCTG
>JAADYY010000163.1 GCA_010092805.1 Chloroflexota bacterium
TGATCAGCGAAGAGCTGCTGCGGCAGGACAAGTTCACGAGCATCCACATCGAGAAGCACGAGGTCGAAGCGCGCGATACCAAGCTCGGCCCCGAAGAGATCACCTACGATATTCCCAACGTCGGTGAGGATGCGCTCAAGGATCTGGATGAGTTCGGCATCGTCCGCATCGGCGCGGAAGTCGGCCCCAACGATATTCTGGTCGGCAAGATCACGCCGAAGGGTGAGAAGGAACTCAGCCCGGAAGAGAAGCTGCTGCGCGCGATCTTCGGTGAAAAGGCGCGCGAAGTGAAGGACTCGTCGCTGCGGCTGCCGCACGGTGAAAAGGGCAAGGCCGTCGATGTGAAGACGTTCACCCGCGAAGAGCACCCAGATCTGCCAGCGGGCGTCGAGAAGATGGTGCGCGTGGCCGTCGCGCAGAAGCGTAAGCTGACTGTGGGCGACAAGATGGCGGGCCGTCACGGCAACAAGGGCGTCATTTCGAAGATCGTCCCGATTGAGGACATGCCCTACCTGGAAGACGGACGCCCCATCGAGATCATCCTCAATCCGCTGGGTGTGCCCGGTCGTATGAACATCGGGCAGGTGCTGGAAATTCACCTGGGCTGGGCGGCGGAACGCCTGGGCTTCCGCGCCATCACGCCGGTGTTCGACGGTGCGAAGGAATACGAGATTCAGGCCGAGTTGGGCCGCGCCTGGCTGATCGACCGGGCCTGGGACATCATCACCGAGCGGGCGTGGGAGTGGATTCAGCAGTTCGATTACCCCACCGAAGAGCTGGAAGACGACGACGAAGTCCGCCGCCTGTACATCCATCGTTGGCTCAGCGACACCGGGCGCTATGACCCCGACAAGCTGCTGATGGACTTGATGGATCAGGTGTATGCGCGGCGCGCGGTGCTCAATGAGTGGCTGATCGAGATGGGCTACGATCACGAGGACATCGTGATGTACGACGCGCGCGGCCTATCGGTGGAGGAACGCGCCCACCGCGACTATCACGCCGTCGATGTGGCGCTGCGCCAATGGATCGAGTGGGCCGACCCGGATTATGAGATCCCGGAGGGCGTCTACAGCGCGGATCTCAAGCCGCACGCCGACCGCGTGATGTTCAACACGGGGCAGCCGGTGCCGCTCTACGGCAAGCTGGCGCTCTACGATGGCCGCACGGGCGAGCGCTTCGATCAGGCGGTGACCGTCGGCATGATCCACATGCTGAAGCTGGCCCACCTCGTCGAAGATAAGGCGCACGCCCGCTCGACCGGGCCGTACAGCCTGGTGACGCAGCAGCCGTTGGGCGGGAAGGCGCAGTTCGGCGGCCAGCGCTTCGGCGAAATGGAAGTGTGGGCGCTGGAAGCCTACGGCGCGGCCTATACGCTCCAGGAGATGCTGACCGTCAAATCGGATGATGTGCAGGGGCGCGTGAAAGCCTACGAAGCCATCATCAAGGGCGAACCCATCGAGGAGCCGGGCATCCCTACCAGCTTCCGCGTGCTCGTCAAGGAGCTGCAAAGCCTGGGCCTGGCGGTCGAAGCGATCAGCGAGTCCGGCGAGATCGTCCGCTTCGGCAAGGACGAGGAGAAAGCCCGCCAGCCGAAGATGAACACCGCGCTGCTGGGCCTGGGCAGCGACGAAATGTAAGCGCACAGTTCACCCCAAAGCACAGACGCCGTGTCATCCCCGCGATGGCACGGCGTTTTTTTGGTCGGATCTACCCCGGCTCGCGGCTGTCATGCGCGGCGCTGATGTAACGCAGCGTCACGAACAAGCCGCCGAGCGCCATGATCAGCGCGACGACGAACAACGGACGGTAACCGAGACGCTGCGCAATCACCCCACCGATGAACGGCGTGATCAGCGCGGTGACGCCCGCCACCGTGTTCGACAGCCCTACATACAGCGGGCGCTGATCCGGCGTGGCATAGCCGACGATCCAGTTCAGGTAGCCGGAAAACAACGCACTGGTCGCCATGCCAGACACCAAAAAGCCGACATACAGCGGCACCGGCCCCACGACCCCAGCCAGCAGCGCGCTGCTCGGCACGAGCGCCCAGCCGGCCAGCGCCAGCCGCATCACCAGCAGATTGCTGCGCACGCCCAACCAGGTATACGCCAGCGCCCCGGCGACCGTGCCCACCGTTTGCATCGCCAGCAGAATCGGCACCGCCACCGCATTCGAGACGCCGAGTTCGACCGTCGCGTAGCCGATGTAAAACGGGTTCGCCATCAGAAACAGGCTCATAAAAATGCGCACGCCGATGAACGCCCGAAACGGCCCGTCGGCGCGCAGCGCCCGGCCCAAGCTCGGCAGATAGTCGCGCAGTGGGGGCAGCCGCTCGACGGGTTGGCCGCCCGGCAGCTCGTGAATGAAGATGCCCGGCAGAATCGAGAGGGCGAACAGCAGCCCCGCCGCGCCGAACAGGATCGCATAGTTGAGCGGGAAGGCTGGCCCGGCCTCGCCGAGCACCCCGCCGATCAGCGGCGCGATCAGCAGCAGGATCACGCCGCTCACTGCCGTCGTCAGGCCCAGCATCCGCGCGCGCCAGCGGTTGTCGAGACTGTTCCCCGCCAGCTCTGCCCAGGGGACGCCGACCAGCCCATCGCCGAACATGGCGACGCCGTAGCAGATGAAGAAAGCGAACAGCAGCAGTTCGGGCCGCCCGCCGCCGATCAGCACCGTGATCACGGCGAAGATCAGGATCATCAGCCGGGCGGGGATATTGGGGCCAACAAACCACCACTGCTTACGCGCCGCGCCCACGATGTAACGCGCGATCAGGAGCTGTGGCAGGGTGTTGCCGACAATCGCCAGGCTGCCAGACAACCCGATCAGAATCTCCGAGTCGGTGAGGCGGCGCACAAAATCGGGGATCACCGTCGCCGCACTGATGACGCCCGCCGCCACATTGAACAGGATGTTATCGGCCAGAAAAAAGCCAAAATTGCGGCGGTAGCTGCGCTCGCGCTGCGGCAGCGTTGATGGTTGTGCATCGGAGTCGGTCATAGGTCGCCTATCGCTGATCCAGTCGGCGCGAGTATACACAGGTCAGGATAGGCCAGCAAGCGCCATATCGCCGCACGCTCGCCGGGCCAACGGGCAAGCGGCTGTTGACCTGCGCTCCCCCCTCGACTGCGCCGCCTCACCACCCACCCCGCATGGGACGGCGAACCTGCCTGGCGGCCCCGCTGATCGCGCGTTGTTGATCTGCCCACGACTCTCCCACGACAAAAGCCGATCCCGTGTCTATAATGGGAGCAAGCA
Source organism: Chloroflexota bacterium (assembly GCA_010092805.1). Taxonomy (GTDB): domain Bacteria; phylum Chloroflexota; class Anaerolineae; order Aggregatilineales; family Phototrophicaceae; genus Flexifilum. Next base: position 3,262 of record JAADYY010000163.1, read on the forward strand.
CGGCGCGATCAGTGAGGAGGGATGATGGAACTGAATCATCGGCACGATTGGAATGTGGACGCGACGGCGGCGGTGGCGCTGCAAAAAGAACTCGCCGCCGAAATCATCGCAGATCGCCCGCTGGATGTGGAGTCGGTGCGCTTGGTGGCGGGCGTCGATGTGAGCGTCAAGGACGACGAATCGGGCACGGCGCAGTCACAGGCGGCGGTCGTGGTGCTCAGCTACCCGGAACTGAAAGTCGTCGAGACGCAGCTCGCCAAAATGCCGACGCCGTTCCCATACATCCCCGGCCTGCTGGCCTTCCGCGAAGGGCCGGTGCTGGTGACCGCCTTCGAGCAGCTCGAGCACACGCCGGATGTCTTCATCTTCGACGGCATGGGCCGCGCCCACCCGCGCCGCATCGGCATCGCCTCGATGATGGGGCTGTGGCTGCAAAAACCGACCATCGGCTGTGGCAAGACGCGGCTCGTCGGCAAACACGCTGATCTGCCGGAGGAGAAAGGGTCAGCCGTCGATCTGGTCGATAAGCACGAGGTGATCGGACAGGTGGTGCGCACACGCACCAACGTCAAGCCTGTGTACATCTCGCCCGGCCACCTGATCGACCTGCCGTCGGCGGTGGATTTCACCATGCACTGCCTCACCCGCTACCGCCTGCCCGAACCGATCCGCGCCGCGCACAACGCCGCCGGCAGCTTTTAGCGAGGCTGCATGACCGCATTCGACCCGCCCGACTGCCAGATCTACGCCGACGCCGACATCGCCGAACAGGAAGTGTTCGGGCTGTTAGCCGAAACCTTGTTCAGCGCCGCAGCCGTTGATGCGCCGGGGGAAGCCGCCCTGGCCGACAACCCCGACTACGATTCGAACCGCCGTAAGCGCTTCCCCGACGGCTTCATCTACTTTCGCTACCGCATCGACATCTACAGCGACGATCAGCCCGTCGCAGTCAAAGCCGGCTACGTGGGGCGGCTGCTGGAATCGTTCTGGGAGCAGGGGTTTCCGGCGGTGGCTGTGTGCGCCTATGAAGACCGCCTGCCAGAGCGCGGCGGCTACCAGAGCCAGACGATCCCCTGGCCGCGCTGATCGCGCCGCATTGGATTGAACCTCAGCGACTTGACGCAGTAGGTATACTGAAGCGGTTGGCCCACTTCAGCACTTGATTTTGTTTTCGACTCCACACCGTATAGAAGGCCATCTGAAGGGACTCATCATGCGTAAATTTGTTTGGCTGCTGTTGATCGTCGGGGTGTTGGGCGCTGGATCGGTTGGGGCGCAGGACGGGGCGGCCTCCGCCGGCTGCGTGATCGACCTCGGCCCGGCGCGCGCGCTGCTGCTCGAGGCGCAGAGCGCGGCCCGCACTGGGCAGATCGATGACGCGCTGACTCTCGTTGAGCAAACCCAAGCGACCCTCACGGCGATCACCGACGGGTGCGCCGCAGCACGGGCGCTCGATGGGATCGTCGGCGGCACCGGGCCACGCGCCCGCAGCGTTGACCTGGGCAATTTTGTCACACCGGACGGCGCGTTCAGCCTCGATTTGCCAGCGAACTGGGTGCCGGGGAGTTTCATCAGCGGCTTTGAGGGCGGCACCCTCTATATCGGCGCGTCGGGCGGGGCCGCGATTGCGCTGGAGGAACCGAATCCAGAGCTGTTCCCCGGCGAGCAGGCGATAGCGCTGTTCGTCGGCTCATCCGAATCGATGGCGGGGGGCCTCAGCGGTGACGCCGGGCTGAGCACGATCATCACGGCGCTGGCCGGCAACGCCCAGCAACTTTATGCGGATGTGGTGCCCACCGAATTCTTCACGCTGGGCGAGCGCACCGCCGCCCGCTTCAGCTTCGCCGGGCCGTCGTTCGACGCGCACATCGTCGCTGTCCAACTGCCCGAACAGGATCGCTTTGTCGTGGCGACGGGGCTGGCCTCGCCCGGCGAACTGGACGACTCGTTGATCGCGCTGACCGCGTCGGTGGCGGCCTCCGTGCGCTAAGCGCCGATTTGTGACACACTTGCGTCAGTGATCAACCGATATAGCTAGCAGAGGACACCCGCCCATGACCGCCCCGCCCATCGCTCAGGCCGCTGTGGCCCGCCGCCCGGTAGAACCGACCGATAACTTCCGGCTGCGTTTCTTGCAGTCCGGCGCGCTTTCGCCCGATGGCGCTTGGATCGTCTACCCGCTCGAACAGGTCGATCCGATCACGGAAGTCGAGACGATCACGCTGTGGATGGTAGCGACCAAAAACGCCGCTATCCGCCGCCTGACCTCCGGCACCGCCAAAGACACCAACCCGGCGTGGTCGCCGGACGGCACGCAGATCGCGTTCATCTCGGATCGCGGCGAACACCGCCAGATCTTCTTGATCGATGCCAACGGCGGCGAGGCCGAACCGCTCACGACGCTGCCGCGCGGGGTCACGGGCTGGCTGAATTGGTCGCCAGATGGCAGCAAGATCGCGTTCAACGCCGGGCCGCAGGGCGCGCCGCGCGCCGAAAGCCAGCCGTTCATCATCACGCGGCCTGTGTACCGCTTCGACATCCTCAACTATCTGGACGATGTGGCCGCCGATATTTACGTCGTCGAGGTGGCGACGGGCGCGGTGACGCAGCTCACCGACGACGGCAGCCACAATGTGCTGCCGCGCTGGTCGCCGAACGGGCGCGAGATCCTCTACATCGCCATGCTCAACCCGGATACCCATATCGCGGTCCATTCGCGCATCCGCACGGTGGATCTGGCGGGCGGCGTGCGCGAGTTGGCTTATGATTGGGGATTAATTCTGGCGGCGGAGTGGCTGCCCGACGGCCAGCAGATCGCGTTCATCGGCCAGCCGGCGGACGCGGCCATCGGCACCGACCCGGATCTGTGGGTGATGGATCGCTTTAGCCCGGCATTTGCGGGCGCGGCCAGCGAGCAGCTCGAAAACCGCACCGCCGCGTTTGCGCTGCCCGTCGCGGGGACGCTGCAAAACGATATGCCGACCACCGAACTGCCCCTGACCAACCTCGTGATCGCCGAAAACGGCGGTGCCGACGGGCAGTCGGTCGTCGCGTATACAAAGGTGCAGGATCGCGGGGCCATCCACATTTACACGGTCGCGCTGAGCGGGCCGGAGTCGGTGCGCCCGCTGGTCACCGGGGATCGTGCGTGCATTTTGCAAGACGTTGGGGCGAAGCAGTTGGTGTATGCCGTCAGCACCTCGAACCAGACGCCAGATCTGTACGTCGCGGATCTCGACGGCACGAATGAGCGCCGGCTCACCAACATCAACGAGGATGCGCTGGCAGGTCTCATCCTGACGGAGCCGCCGGAGCATCTGCTGTTCCCCAGCAGCGACGGCGTTGAGGTCGAGGGCTGGCTGCTCAAGCCGACGACGGGCGACCCCGCGCCGTACCCGACGGTGCTCTACATTCACGGCGGGCCGCATACCGGGTTCGGGCACATCTTCCACTTCGATTTTCAGATGCTGGCCGGGGCGGGGTACGCGGTGCTCTACATCAACCATCGCGGCAGCAGCGGCTACGGCGACACCTTCGCCAACCAGACGCACGGCGCGTGGGGCCAGCTTGATTACGACGATTTGATGGCCGGCGTCGATCACGCGATTGCGCGCGGGCTGGTCGACCCAGACCGGATGGGCTGCTGCGGCATCAGCGGCGGCGGCAATCTGTCATGCTGGATCGTCGGGCAGACGGATCGCTTCAAGGCGGCGGTGCCAGAAAACCCGGTCACCGACTGGGTGAGCTTCTACGGCACCAGCGATATTGGCCCCTGGTTTTCGGTGAAAGAGCTGGGCGGCCACCCTCACGAGATCCCAGAGGTCTACCGCAACTGCTCGCCGATCACGTATGCGCACCGCTGCACCACGCCGACGCTGCTGCTGCAAGGCGAGAACGATTGGCGCTGCCCGGCCAACCAATCTGAGGCGTTCTACACCATCCTCAAGGTCAACGGCTGCGTCGCGGCGTTGGGGCGCATCCCGGCCTGCTCACATGGCGGGTCGCGGCGCGGCGATCCGATCATGCGGCGCTTCCAGAACGAGATGCTGCTGGGCTGGATGAACCGCTACCTGCTTGACATCGACCCGGACAGCGCGCTCGGCTGATCGATGACGCAACCGCCACCGCAGACTCGACCGCGACGGTCATACATCGGCCTCCGGCTGATCGGCACAGTCGTGCTGATCGCCGGGGGGATCGCAACCTCGGCGCTGTTGGCGCGGCAGCAAGCGCTCGACGCGGGCGGCTGGTTCGAGAGCACCGGCCTGCTCGACGTGCTGGTCGATGCGCTGATGATCGCCAATGACGTGCCCGGCGCAGCGCTGGCCGTGATCGAGAACGGCGCGCTGACGTATTCGGCGGGCTACACCCGCAGCGACGCATCGATCACGCCGGAGTCGGTGTTTCAGGTCGCGTCGATCTCCAAGCCGCTGACGGCCTGGGGTATCATGCTGCTCGCCGAAGCCGGCTTGGTTGATCTGGACGCGCCCGCCTCAGATTATTTGGTCGGCTGGAATTTTGCCGACACCCTACCCGCCGACAGCAACTTCGACCCGCAAACCGTGACGATCCGGCGGCTGCTGAGTCACACGGGCGGCGTCTCGATCTCCGGCTACACCGGCTTCCCGCCAGATCAGCCGCTGCAAACGCTGAGCGAGTCCCTCAACGGCGCGGCGGACGTGCCCGGCGCACCACCCGTCACGTTGATGAGCGTGCCGGGGTCGGGCTACCGCTATTCGGGCGGCGGCTACAGCGTGCTCCAGCTCGTGATCGAGACGGTCACGAATCAGTCGTTCGCCGAATTCATGCAGGCAGCGCTGTTTGATCCCTTGGAGATGACGCGCTCCGGCTTCGCCGACGCTGATCTGCCGCCGGATCTCGTCGCGGTTCACGACGCCACCGGGGCCGAACAACCGCCGCACCGCTTCGCGGCGTTGGCAGCGGGCGGCATCACCTCAACGACGCTTGATCTGGCGCGCTGGGTGAGCGCGGCGGTCGATCCAGTGCTGCTGAACGACGCCACACTCGACGCGATGTTCACGGCGCAGCCCGCCACCGCGCACGGCTTCGGCGTCGAGTACGGGTTGGGCTACAGCCTGGAGCGGACGTTCAACGGGGTACGGATCGCGTGGCACAACGGCAACAATCCGCCGGGCTGGCGCACCTATGTGGGGATGCTGCCCGCCAGCCGCGCCGGCATCGTCATTTTGACCAACAGCCCTGGCGGCGTCGAACTCTATGCGACCGTCAACTGTGGGTGGATCAGCGCGTACACCGACTCGACGACGATCAATTGTGTGCTGCGGCAGGCCGAAGCGCTGGTCATCCCGGCGCTGATCGTCACCGGGATCGGGGTCGGCGCGATCTGGCTGCCGCTGTTTCGCCGCCGCGCACGCCGCGATCAGGTGGTGGGCGCGCCGTCGTCGTAAAGTTTGTACCAGCCCGGCGCGCTGTCCGGCTTGGGCACCAGGTCATGCCAGGGGCGGGCCGTCCACTCGCACAGAGTCGCCAACTCCTCCATGCGGTCGCGGGCCGTTTTGGCGAGAAAATCGGTGCGCGCGGTGTCATGCAGCGCGACGGCTTCGCCCCACACCGCCCGCCCGACGATCACGCCGCTGGCCCCGGCCTCACAGGCCAGCTCGGCTTGCCGCTTGAACAGATCGAACCTGACGCCCAGGCTCAACAGCGCCCAGGGCACCGTGATCGTCCCGGCGAGGTCTTGCAGCGCGTCGGCCCACACGGACTCGTCTTTGCTGCGCATCACATCGACCGGGAACGGCGTTTTGAGCACATCAATGCCCATCGCACAGAAGATGCGCGCGTTTTCGACGACCACCTCGCGGTATTCGCCCAGTGTCAGCGGCGTGTGTTGGTCGAGTGTGGCCGGCAGCGGCTCCAGAAACAGCGGCAGATCGTGCTGGCGGCACGCTTCGATCACCTGGGCGACGCGGTCGCGCTGTGCCTGGGCGTGGATCGCTTTGGGGTGGTGATACCCCAGCAGCTAGACGCCTGACCCGCCCGCGCGCTTGATCTTGCCGACCGTCCAGCCAGGGATCATGTTCAGGGCGCGCAGGCTGGGGTGTACGCCGTAATCGGTGATTTCCAGCGGGGCCAGCAGCCCCAACTTGCCGCCAATTGTCCCTTCGGCGATGCCCGGCCCGAAACCGTAATCGGGGTCGGTGAGCACCGCGCTGGCATACGGGGCCAGATAATTTGTGACTTCCTGCTTGAAGGCCGTCATCGTCCGCTCGGTGACCTGGCCCGCCCCGGCGCTGGCCGCGTGCTTTTCGAGCTGTTGGCGCAGGTTGCCGCGATGATCAACGGCCAGAATTGCGAAATGGCCCGACGGCGTGCTGCACTGCGCCAGATGTCGATAGGTGCCGATGCTGGTGGTCATCGAACCCTCCTTGCTGGAAACCACCCGTCTTTAGCGGGTGGAGGAAAGCA
>JAADYY010000164.1 GCA_010092805.1 Chloroflexota bacterium
CGCCTGGCGTGGGCGTGGAGCGGTAGGACACGGTAAAGGGATGGGTTTTGCGTGAACGCGGCTGGCATCTGCGGCGTGAGCATTGACCAAGAAGCGGCACGGCTTTAGCCGTAGCAGAGTGTCACGAGGAGACGGATGAACCGAGGCACCGATTTTTCGTTTGACGAGCGCATCGTCAGTTTGTACAACCGTCAGCGGGCGCACCCGCCGGAAATCGCCCGGCAGATCGGCGCGGCGATCATGGCGCAGTTGCCCGACGGTGCGCGGCTGCTGGAGATCGGGATCGGGACAGGCCGGATCGGTTGGCCGGTGGCGGCGGCTGGGGGGCGCGTCACCGGCTTCGATCTCTCGGCGCAGATGTTGAGCCAGGTCTACGGCGACGAGCGCCCGGCGGAGATCGCGGGGGCGTTGGCGCTGGCGCAAGCGGATATGCAGCAGATGCCGTTTGCGGCGGATAGTTTCGACGGCGCGCTGGCCGTGCATGTGCTGCATTTGGCGCAGGATTGGCAGCGCGTGATCCGTGAGGTGGCGCGTGTGCTGCGCCCGGGCGGAGTCTTCATTCAAGGCGACGACTGGATCGACCCGGCATCGGTGGTGGGGCGGCTGCGCGACGAACTGCGGATGCACGCCGTCCGCCTCGACCCGAATCTGATGCCACCCGCCGCCGGGATCTCGAAGGCGCAGGCGCTGGCGGATCTGGGGGGCACGGACGTTACCGAGATCGTCGTGGCGGAATGGACGGCGATGATCAGCCCGGCGGAACGGCTGGCGACGGTCGAGGCGCGCATCGACGCGGAAAGCTGGATCTTCACGGATGCGCAGTTCGCGCAGGTGCTGGATCATCTGCGCGGGTTTGCGGCGGATCTGTGGCCGAATTTAGATGAACAACAGCCCGTCACGCGGCGGTTCGTGCTGAAAATCACACGGGGGGCATGGCACACGGGCGGATGACAGCGACACGACACTCCGAGCGGTATGAACGACACAAAGTGATCATCGTCGGCGGCGGCCCGGCGGGCCTGGCGACGGGGTTGCACCTGGCGCAAGTCGCGCCCGCCCTCGCCGAAGATACACTGATTCTAGAGGCCAAGCAGCACCCACGCCCGAAATTGTGCGGCGGGGGCATCACAGCGCATGGTGATGAGCAGCTGGCGCGGCTGGGCTTGCAGATTTCGGTGCCGGCGTTCACGGTGCAGCAGTTGATCTTCCGACTGGGGAGGCGGGAGTTCAATGTGCCGCACGCGCACGCCATGCGGGTGATCCAACGGAGCGCATTCGATGCGTCGTTGGCCGAAACTGCCGCCCAGCGCGGCCTCAAGATCCACACAGGCGAGCGTCTGCTGGATCTCCGCGAGACCAGCGACGGTTACTTAGTGAAGACGGACTGCGGCCAGTATCACGCGACGGTTGTTGTGGGCGCGGACGGCGCGAACAGTGTGGTGCGGCGCAAATTACGCTTTGCCAGCAGCGCAGGGGTGGCGCGGCTGCTGCGCGTGATCACTCCCGTCGATCTCGATGCGCCTGGGCAGAATCCGCTGTGGGCGACTCAGGGGGCGGTCTTCGATTTTTCGTGCGTCCAGCGCGGGATTCAGGGCTACTTATGGGATTTCCCGGCATATATGGACGGCGTGCCGGTGATGAATCGCGGCATCTTCGACAGCCGCATCGCGCCGACGGGCCAGCCGGGGCCGCACGGCCACCTCAAGCGGGTGTTCGCCGATTGGCTGGGCGACCGGGACGTGGATCTCGATGCGGTCGAGTTGGAGGGGCATCCGGTGCGCTGGTTCTCGCCGTCGGCGGAATTCGCGCGCCCGCATGTGCTGCTGGCTGGCGATGCCGCCGGGGTCGATGCGCTGTTCGCCGAGGGGATCTCGTACGCGCTGGAATATGGCGCGATCATCGCCGAGATGATCTGCACGGCGTTCCGGCAGAACGATTTCACGTTCGCCGATTACCGCGAGCGGCTGATCAAGGCGCGGCTGGGTCGGCTGCTGCGGCGGCGGGCGGCGGTCGCTGAAGCGTTGTATCGGCATCGCGTGCCGCCGTTCTGGACGCTGTTCTGGCATTTCGCGGCCAGCTCGCCGCCCTGGATGCAGCAGTTCATCGGCGAATCGTTGGCGCTGCTGCCGCCCAAATCCGCACTGCCCGCTTCAACCGAAGCCGTCGTGCGCAGCGGGTAATGTTGATCACTGCGGCGCTGGTTGCGCAACGAACCACGAAAAAGGTTTCTGCATGTTGACGAGATTGAGAAATAACCGCCGCCCGCCGGAAAACGGCACCCACCACGCCGATCACAAGCCGGTCTATCCGTTCACCGCGATTGTGGGGCAGGATGAACTGAAACTGGCGCTGCTGCTGTGCGTGATCGACCCGGCTATCGGTGGCGTGATGGTCATGGGGCATCGCGGCACGGGCAAGAGCACCGCCGTCCGGGCGCTGGCTGCGCTGCTGCCACCGATGCAGCGGGTGATCGGCTGCCCGTATCACTGCGACCCGCTGGGCCGCTCGCCGGACTGCCCGCACTGTGCGCCGCGCATGGCTGAACGTCCGCGCGCCGATTCCGGCCCCGTCCCGGTGATCGATCTGCCGTTGGGCGCGACCGAAGATCGCGTCGTTGGGTCGCTGGATGTCGAGCGCGCGCTGGTCGATGGCGTGCAGACCTTCGCGCCCGGTCTGCTGGCGCGGGCGAATCGCGGCTTCCTTTATATAGATGAAGTCAACCTCCTGGAAGATCACCTGGTCGATCTGCTGCTGGACGTGGCGGCGAGCGGCGTCAATGTGGTGGAGCGCGAAGGCATCAGCATCCGGCACCCGGCGCGCTTCGTGCTGGTGGGCAGCGGCAACCCCGAAGAAGGCGATCTGCGCCCGCAGCTCCTGGATCGGTTTGGGCTGCACGCACGGATCGTGACGATTGACAACATCGATGAGCGGGTCGAGATCGTCAACCGTCGCCGCGCCTACGACCTCGACCCGCTCGCGTTCGCCGATCAATGGGAGCCGGAGCAGGAACGGCTGCGCACCCGTTTGATCGCCGCGCAGGGCAAGATCGCCGCTGTGGCACTGACCGACGCGACGATCCGGGCGGCGGCGGCGCTGTGCGTGGCGCTTGACGTAGACGGACATCGCGGCGAACTGACGTTGTGCCGGGCGGCGGTCGCGCTGGCGGCCTTCGATGGGCGGGCGGCGGCTTCCCCGGCAGATGTGGCGCGGGTGGCGACCCTGGCGTTGCAGCACCGGCTGCGCAAAGACCCTCTCGAAAACATCGGCGACGATGCGCGTGTGCAGCGGGCGGTCGCCGAAACCATCGGTACACCGGAAACACAAGCCTGATCGGAGCATTAAGCCATGACAACGCATGTGACAACTCAAACGAACGGTACGGAACCGCTGCGGTTTGTCTACATCACGATGGACGGCGGTCACAACGCCGCTGTGCGCGAGGCCGCGCGCCTATTATATGAAGCGCACGGCGTAGCGCTGCACCCGTCGTTTTACAGCGTGACGCAACTGTGCGGCGGCGATCTGTGGGATCGGTTTGAAGCGGATGTGCAGCGCGCCGATTTTGTCTTCGGCTGCATGATCTTCGGCGAAGAGACCGTCCGCCCCATGCAGCGGATTTTGCAGGCGGCCAGCGCCCCGGTGTGCATCATCACCAGCAACCCGGCGCTCATCTACTGCACCAGGATCGGCGGGCTGGAACTCAAGCCGCCGGACGAGAACGAAGAACCCGGCCTGCTCAAGAAGTGGATGCAGCGGTTGCGCCCGAAAAAGGGTGACGGTAAATCCGAGGCGTACCGGCAGACGGCGCTCGTCAAGAACCTGACCAAGCTCATGAAGTACGTGCCGGGCAAAATGCGCGACCTGCACACCTTCATTGCCATGCACAACTACTGGCTGCACAGCTCGCCAGAAAACCTCAAGCGGATGATGGCGCTGCTGATTCAGCGCTACGTGCCGCGCTGTGAAGTCGATCTGCCGACTCAGGACGCGCTCGAATACCCGGATGCGGCGATCTATCACCCGGATGCGGACGCCCCCTTCCCCGATGCAGCCAGCTACCGCCGCTGGCGCGCCGAACGCGGCACCCCCGTTGATGGGGCGGATCGTGCGTGGCACGGATCGGCGGGGCTGCTGACGCAGCGGGCGATCATCCTCAGCGAGAACACCCCTCACCTCGACGCGCTGATCCGCGCCACCGAAGCGCAGGGAATCGAGGTGCGCACGTCGTACAGCGCCATGCTCGACTTCCGCCCGGCGCTGACCGAATTCATGGACGGCGACAAGTCCGGGCTGCCGAAGGTCGATTTGGTGATGAACAGCATGGGCTTTCCGCTGGTGGGCGGCCCGGCGGGCAGCCGACCGGATCAAGCGGTGGAGGCGCTGCGGGCGCTCGATGTCGGCTACCTCGACTTGATCCCGTTGGGGTTTCAGCACGTCGAAGAATGGCAGGCCGATGAGGTGGGCCTGAACCCGATGCAGGTGGCGATGAACATCGCGCTGCCCGAACTCGACGGCGGCACCGAACCTGTGATCTACGGCTGTCTCTTATACACATCT
>JAADYY010000704.1 GCA_010092805.1 Chloroflexota bacterium
ATCGTCTTGGCCGCCGATGGCAGCGCGACCGATGCGATCTGCGCGCAGCAACCGCTGACGATCAACTTTTTGCGTGTGCCGCCCAGCCCTGCGCAGATTGAGGTCATTCCGCTGGAAGATGGCACGCTGCGTTTGGATTATTTCACCAGCCCTGCGGGTAGCGCGCCAATGGCAGGTGCCTCGCAAACGGTGCCAGTGATTGCGGGCCAGCCGAACGTCATTGATGTGGGCGCAGAAGTCGCAAATTTCCGCCGGATTGACATCACCATGCCAGGGCAAATCGTCAATTTATCTCGTCTGACGCTGCTGCCGCCAGAGGGTGAAACCGTCGCCGCCAATTGAGCGGCTGGGCTGCGCATCGCGCTTGACCGGGTGCGCAGCTTGTAGTATGATTTTGCTATGCGGACTCCAATTGTCCTTCCGCAAGAAAATCCTAAAATTTTTCCCACTTTCCTTGACACCCCAAGGTGAGTCTGTTATACTATTCCCTACAAGGCATATATCTACAACGCAAGCAATTTTTTCGGCAGCGCTCAATGAGATGGGGATTGCGCTGCTTTGTCATCTACAGGTAAAGTCACCCACTTGTGGGTCAACCTCCGGAAAGCGATTGTGCGACTAAAGCAAACGATCACGGCTTTACGTCCAGCTTACACATCTTCTCGCCACATTTCTATAACTGTTGTTGGGTTCTAGCGCAGAGGAGGTACGCCTTGGAGGCGAAGGATTTTAGCGCGCTGCGCGTCAGTCTGGCTTCCCCCGACCAAATCCGCTCCTGGTCTTACGGAGAGGTCACTAAGCCAGAAACGATCAACTATCGCCGCCTACGCCCAGAAAAGGATGGGCTGTTCTGCGAAGCGATCTTCGGGCCAACGCGGGACTGGCAGTGCTACTGCGGCAAGTACAAGAATGTCCGTTACCGGGGCATCGTCTGCGATAAGTGCGGCGTCGAAGTGACGCGCGCTTCGGTGCGCCGCGAGCGCATGGGCCACATTGAACTGGCCGCGCCGGTCGCGCACGTCTGGTATACCCGCCGCGTGCCCAGCTATTTGGGCCTGCTGCTGGACGTGAGCCGCCGCAATCTAGATCGAGTGCTGTATTTTGCGCAGTACGTGATCACAAACGTGGATGAGGAAGCGCGCCAGAAGGCGCTGTCGCGCATTGAACGCGAACTAGCGCAGAAGGAAAGCGCGCTTAGCGTCGATCTTGAGGGCCAGATGGCAACCGCACGCACCCAGAGCGAAGCGGTTCGCACCGATGCCGAGACTCAAGTGGTTGAAATCAACCGTCACTTCGACGAAGAATTCGCGCGCCTGAGCGATGAGATCATGGCGGAAGCACAATCGATCCAGCAGCGGTTGGAAGCTTCGTTCGGCCAAGCCGCACCGGGTGACATCAACTTCGCCAGCGCCAAGACGGTGATCGTGGCGAAAGGCGAAACGATTGACAGCGATCACATCGCGCGGGCGCAGACCATCACCAACAACCGCCTGAGCGACCTGCAGGGTGAGATTGAAGCACTGCGTCAAGCAGAGATCGCCAAGCTGAACACCGAGGCCAACCAGCTCGTCGAGACCACATCGGAATCGATGGAAGAACAGATGGCCGAACTGGAAGGGCGCATGAATACGCTGCGCCAAAACGCGGAAAAAGCCCGCTCCGAGCTTCAGGATTTGCACGTGCTGCAATTCCTTTCGGAAACGCGCTACCGCGAACTGAAGCAGCGCTACGGTCAGGTTTTCCAGGCGAGCATGGGCGCTGAGGCGTTTTACGACATCCTGGGCACCATGAACATGGAAAAGCTGGCGGTTGAGCTGTGGCACGAAGTCCGCACCACCCGCTCGAAGCAGCGCAAGAAGAAGGCGACCAAGCGCCTGCGCGTGATCGAAAGCCTGCGCAAGAGCAACAACCGCCCTGAATGGATGATCCTCACGGTGCTGCCAGTCATCCCGCCCGATCTGCGCCCGATGGTGCAGTTGGACGGTGGGCGCTTCGCCACCAGCGATCTCAATGACCTGTACCGCCGCGTGATCAACCGGAACAATCGTCTAAAGCATCTGCTGGAACTCGGCGCGCCGGATGTGATCGTACGCAACGAGAAACGTATGCTGCAGGAGTCGGTCGACAGCCTCATCGATAACAGCCAGCGTGGTAAGGCGCTCAGCCGCCGGGGCCGCCGCGAACTGAAGTCGCTGAGCGATATGCTCAAGGGCAAGAAGGGTCGCTTCCGTCGCAACCTGCTCGGTAAGCGCGTGGATTACTCCGGGCGTTCGGTGATCGTCATCGGCCCGCGTCTGAAGCTGCATCAGTGCGGCCTGCCGAAGACGATGGCGCTGGAACTCTACCGCCCGTTCGTGATCAGCCGGTTGGTGCGCCACAACTACGCCAGCAACGTCAAGGGGGCCAAGCGTATCATTGAGCGCGAGAAGCCCGAAGTGTGGGAAGTGCTCGAAGAGGTGATCAAGGAGCGTCCGGTGCTGCTCAACCGTGCGCCGACGCTGCATCGTTTGGGTATCCAGGCGTTCGAGCCGCAGTTGGTTGAAGGCAAAGCGATCCAGATCCATCCGCTGGTCTGCTCGGCGTTCAACGCAGACTTCGACGGCGACCAGATGGCGGTGCATGTGCCGCTGAGCGAGAAAGCCGTTCAGGAAGCCCGCGAGCTGATGTTGAGCACCCGCAACCTGCTCAAGCCCGCTGACGGGATGCCAATTGTCGGGCCGTCGAAGGACATGGTGCTGGGCAATTACTATCTCACCATGGATCCGACGGTTGAGATTGTCACGCGCAAGGATCGCGCGGATGACTTCCGCTACATTGCGGCGCTCGAAGAGCCGAATAACAAGATCGGCATCGCGGCACGCAGCAACGGCTACTACTATGCGCTCAATCATGACATTCCGGGCATGGTGCTGTACGACGATGTCGTCGAGCATCAGGAGGGCAGCCGCCCGAAGGTTGTGGAAAAAGCGTTCGAGCGCACGCTGCGGGCGTTGCTGGAAGGTGAAGTTGACTGCACGCTGGCAAATGCCTACGAGATGCGTGAGCTGATCCGCAAACACGGGTTGGAAGACGCGGTCACGATCTCGAACCTGCACGAGCGGCGGTTGGTCGTCGATATGGATGAAGTCGAGTATCTGTACAACCTGGGGATGGTCAACCTGCACACCCCGATTCTGCTCGGCAACATCTACGATCACCGTGCGCCACAGGACGACCCGGAACCGACCACAGTGGGGCGTGCGCTCTTCAACCGCATCCTCCCCGATGAAATGCGCTACGTGCAAGAGACACTCGGCAAGAAGGGGCTGCAAAAGCTGGTCGCCCGCTGCTATCAGAAGTTGGGGTCGGAGCGCACGACCGATGTCGTTGACAAGATCAAGGATCTCGGCTTCCACTACGCCACGATCTCCGGTACGACCATCGCTGTTACGGATCTGACGATCCCGACCCAGCGGGCCGACATTCTGAGCGACGCGGAAACGACGGTTGACCGTGCTGAGCGCGATTTCCGGCGTGGCCTGCTGACTGAAGAAGAGCGCTACCAGCGCACCATCGACGTGTGGAACCGGGCGAAAGATCAGCTTCAGGATCTGATCCGCGACACGCTCAATCCGTACGGGCCAATTGCGATTATGGCGATCTCCGGCTCAACGAAGGGTGGGTTCGGCCCAATCACGCAGCTCGCCGGGATGCGCGGCCTGATGGCCGACCCGTCCGGGCGCATCATCGACCTGCCGATCCGCAGCCACTTCCGCGAAGGGCTGACGGCGCTGGAATACTTCATCTCGACGCACGGCGCGCGGAAAGGCCTGGCTGATACGGCGCTGCGTACCGCCGACGCGGGCTATCTGACGCGGCGTCTGGTAGATGTGGCGCAGGATGTGATCATCAACCGCACCGACTGCGGTACCCAGGCTGGCGTCTGGATCCGTCGTTCGGACGATGTGGCCGGTCAGTCGATTTATGACCGGGTCGTGGGCCGCTGCGCCGCCAGCGATATGTATCACCAGGAAACCGGCGAGTTGATTGTCACCCGCAACGGCTTGATCGACGAGGAAGTCGCCGAAGCGCTCCAGGAAAGCGGCCTGCCTGAAGTCCACGTCCGCAGCCCCATGACGTGCGCGCTCATTCACGGCATCTGCGCGCTCTGCTATGGCCGTGACCTGGGTCGTGGCGAGATGGTCGAGATCGGTACTGCGGTCGGGATCGTCGCTGCGCAGTCGATTGGCGAGCCGGGCACGCAGTTGACGCTGCGTACCTTCCATACGGGCGGTACGGCACAGGCCAGCGGTGACATTACCAGCGGTCTGCCGCGTGTGGAAGAACTATTCGAGGCCCGCAAGAAGCCGAAGGGCGAGGCCGTCGTCACCGATATTGGCGGGGTGCTGCGGCTTTCGCGCCGTGACGGTGTGCGTATTGCGACCGTCATCGACAGCGAAGTTTACAACGAAGAGAATGAGATCCCGGCAGGTTGGGAGGTGCTCGTCGAGGACGAACAGGACATCAACGCAGGCGATATTCTGGCCCACGACGAGGACTCTGGCGAGAAGCTGGTCGCCAAGATGCAGGGGACCGTCCATCTGGAACCGGAGATGATTTACATCCGGTATGAGCGGCGTCAGGAGGACGAATACGAAATTCCGTCCAGCGCCCGCCTGCTGCCAGATGTTTACGACGGCGTCGAGGTCACCCCCGGCCAGCAGTTGACCGAAGGCGCGAAGAACCCGCACCGTATTCTGCGTGTGCTCGGTTCGGAAGCGACGCAGCTCTATCTGATGTCAGAAGTGCAGAAGGTGTACCGCAGCCAGGGCGTGAACATCGCCGACAAGCACTTCGAGATCGTCATCCGCAAGATGCTCTCGCGCGTGCAGATCACCAAGAGCGGCGACAGCAACCTGCTGCCCGGCGAGCTGATCGACAAGCTCCAACTGATCGACATCAACGAGCGGCTGATCGCAGAGGACATGGAGCCGGCGGCGGGTGCCCCGGTGCTGCTCGGCGTGACGAAAGCCGCGCTCAGCACCGACAGCTTCCTCTCTGCGTCCAGCTTCCAGCACACGATTCGCGTATTGGCGGGTGCCGCAATTGAGGGCAAGGCCGACAACCTGTACGGCCTGAAGGAAAATGTCATCATCGGTAAGCTGATCCCGGCAGGGACCGGCTTCCACACCTACCAGGATCGTGAGATGGTCGCGCCGCCGACGACACTCGAACAGCAGGGCGCGCTCGACCATGAAGCCGAAAGCCTGGACGACCTCGATAACATTGAGGAAGACAGCCTGAACGTCAACGTCTAGGCTGGGCCAACGAAGCAGAGCGACCACCGCGGGCGGGTACACAATGTACCCGCCCTTTTTCGTACCCAAACCGGACTAATCGTAGCGCTCGAGCTGCACATCCGGGCGTACCGCGTCGTAGATCATCCAATACAACGGGCGCTCCGTCAGCCCACCCGCGTTGAGATCGAGCACACCGCCTGCACCCGGAATCACGATGCTATAGGCGGCGCGGGTATCGCCGTTTTCCACTAAACCCTCCAGCACGGCGAAATTCAAGTTCCACAGGATCATCGGGCCGATGAAATCCGTCTGCTGCCCAATCTCGAAAGCACGGATGGTGTAGTTGGCCTGTGCCCATCTGTCGTTAAAGAGGATCCAACGGCTGTCCGCACCCGGCTCGCCGGGGAAGCCTTCCCAGGTGGGCCAACCGAACTCCGTGAACCACATCTGGCGATTCGCGTGGCCGTTGGCGACCATGATGTCGCGGTACTCGCGGAGGGTGTCGGCGAAGAAGAAATGCGGGTCATCGTCCCAGCCGCGCGTCCCGCAGCAAGTTGCATCCGGCGCATTCCCCCAACTGTACGGATGCACACCGATATAAACATCTTGATAATTGCCCAAGCCAGCGGCGTACATCTGGCGTAGATACTCTCGGTCGGCCACCGCCAACCCAGGGATATTGCCCGCTGGGGCCAACCCCGCCGTGATGATTGGCAGTGTCGGCGAATACGCGCGAATCGCATTGTAGGTTGGGCCAAACAACTGCATATAGCCCGCCCCATTGAACGGTAGCACCCCACGCCACTCGCGGATCAAGTTCGGCTCGTTCCAGATCTCGACGGCGTCGATCAAGCCGTCGAATTCCCTGAGCATGAGCGCGACAAACTCTGCCAGCCGCTGTGGATCGTCAGGCGGCCCGTCCTCAGTCGGATCGGTGCGTGCCCACAACGGCGCTTTCGCCACACTCACCAGGACGTTTAACCCGCGCCGCTGTGCATCTTGCAGGTGCAGCTCTACGCGGCGGAAAAACGCCCCATCCGCTTGATCTGGGCCGTTTGGCTGCATGTCCTCCCAGGGGATTTGTACTTTGAGCCAACCTATTGCCAGATCGTCCTGTACCCGGCGCATCGCTTCGGCCCAATCATCATCGTCCAGGTTAATATCGACCTGGATACCCATCTGCGCTGGATCAAGGAAAGGGACAGTCGTCGGCTGTGGCCCGGTTGGCGGCGGAATTGTGGGTGTCGGCTGCCCAGCGGCGGGCGGTTCGTTGACCGTGGCAGCAGGTGCCACAACGCCCGTTGCAGCGGGCGGGATGGTCGGCGGCAGGCTGTAATCCGCCCCCACAAGCGGCCCGCGCCAGGTGACTGTCGGGGCTGGGGTGACCGGATCTTCGGACACTGGGATCAGCGTCCAGGTGGGTGTGGGGCTGACGGCAGTCGGTTGCAGCGCATACGCCACCGACTCGCCAAATAAGGCCATATACCGCGAAGAAGCGGGTTCACTCGCTGGACTCCCCGCCGCATCGCGCGTTGTTTCGCTGGCTGTGGGTGTAACATACAAGACGACGGGTGGCTGAGCGGCGCAAGCCGACACCCCCCCCGACAACAGCAGAACAAACCACAAGATGGGATGTAGTCGTATCAATCTCATGGCGCAGGATGGTACCATAGCCGCACCCACAGATCGACGGGCAAACCTGTTCGTTGGGTTCTCGCATTCCCGCCCGTCTGAAGGTATGGTATAATCAGAACAAGTGTTCAATTGACACACCGACCTTTTGTCCCTACAATGAGGCGG
>JAADYY010000705.1 GCA_010092805.1 Chloroflexota bacterium
GCCACCCGCCGTAGATGCGGTCACAGGTGGCGCGCAGCGTCTCACTATCGGTGGCGGTTTCCAGCGCAATCGTCGTGATCGGGCCGCCTGCACGAAACCCAGAGCGCTCGACATGGACGGCGATGTTGGCGATGAACCCGCTGATCGCGGCGGCTGCGTCGTCAATTTGCGCGAGGTTGTCCACAATCCGCCGCAGCACGATCTCACCCACCCGGCTGACCGCTTCGACGGCCAGTTCTTCCTTGCCGCCGGGGAAGTGATAGTACAGCGATCCCTTCGGGCTGCCGCTCTCGCGGATGATCTGGTTGAGACCCGTCGCGTGATAGCCTTGCAATTCGAGCAGCTCGCAGGTTTTTTCGATGATCTGGTCGCGTGTTGATGCCATCGCTCTAGCAAGTGTGGTTCGGCTGACTTGTGCTTATTATAGAGACTGGTCTAGAGAGTTGTCAAGCGGGGGAGATGAGTTTTTGCTGTATAAACGCACACTCCCCGCCGCAGCAGGGAGTGATGGTGGGTTTCAGTGAGGCAGAAAAAGCGCGTGTGCCTTACGGCAGCGCGACGAACCACACGTCGCCGACGTTGTGGCCGGTGGTGTCGCCGGGGATCACGTCACGCACCCAGTAGTAAAGCGGTTCGCCGTTGTAGGTGATTTGCAGGGTACCGTCGGCGCGCTCGATGGCGGCGATCTCACCCTCGATGCCTTCACCCGCCACAGCTTCCGCACCTTCGGCGATGGTCAGCGGCGGCCAGTTGGCGGCGCAGCCATCAACGCAGTTGCTGACGCCGGCTTCGTCGTTGGCGAAGGTGTACAGGGTCATGCCGTTGGCACCGACCAGAATTTCACCGAATTCTTCGCTTTCGGCCACAACCATCGTCGGTAGCGTGGCCGCGAACCAGACATCACCCACCAGGTGACCGGTCGAGTCGCCCGGCTGCGAGTCGTTGACCCAGAAATACAGCGGCTCATCGTTCAGCGTGACCTGAAGGGTGCCATCGGTGCGTTCGATGAGGCTGAATTCACCGGCCAGACCCGGCTGCACGGTCAGTTCTTCTTCACCCACGACGGTCAGCGGCGGCCAGTTGGCGGCGCAGTTATCGACGCAGTTGCTCACGCCCGGCTCATCGTTGGCGAAGGTGTACAGGGTGAAGCCGTTTTCACCCACCAGGAATTCGCCCAGTTCGTCGTTGCCGCCCAGGCCCACGTATGGCATGGTCACCACAAACCAGACATCACCGACTTCGTGACCGGTCGCGTCACCGGGGGCTTCGTCGTTCACCCAGTAGTACAGCGGCATACCGTTGTAGGTCACGTGGCGCGAACCGTCTTCCATCGTCAGGAAGCCCAGCAGCCCGGAAATGGCCGGGTCCAGCGCCGGGATTTCGCCGTCAGCGACGGTCAGCGGCGGCCAGTTTTCCAGGCAACCACCGGTGCAGTTGCTCACACCCGGCTCGTCGTTAGTGAAGAGGTACAGGGTCATGCCTTCCCCATCGACGAAAAAGGTATCGAGATCATCGTTGCCACCCAGGGTGACGGTGAAGGTCATGTCATCCTGAGCCATCGCCGCGCCGCCGAACCCAACGGTCAGCAGCAGCACCAGCAGGAACGCAAACAAACGATTCATGGGAGAAACTCCTTGTGGAACAGTATAGTTAGAGATTGACACTAAATGTGGCGTCGACGGTGCGCGCAAACGGTGCGTTGGGCCGCGCAGCGCCCTCGCATTGTGACAATAGCACAGACAGATGAGCACATTTTTAACTGTTGGAGTCAATCAGGCTAAGCGATTGTTGCGGCGCGATCTTGCGTCGGGGTGATCTAGTTGGAGGTGCTGGTGTTCACGGCGGTTGTGCGCAGCGCTGCCCACGCCAGCGCGATCCCGCCGCCAATCAGCGCGCCGGCCAGCGCCCAGGCTGGCCCCCGCTGGAGGATTTCGAGGATGACGCCGAAGGGAAAATCTGGGAAGATGTGCCCGTGCAGGCCATTCTTGAGCAGCATCAGCAGCGCCGTCATGATCGCGGTGCCCAGGCCGATGATCGCGCCGACGACGAGCGCCCCGACGATCACCCAGCGCGGCGTGTATGCCCGGCCACCCAGCCACCGAGTCAGCCACCAGCCCGCGAGCACGAGTGTGAGGGCCAGCCCGGCGAGCACCGGGACGAGCACACCGTTATCTTCCAGCCGCAGCCAGAAAAACACGCCGACTCCGCAGCCAATCGCAATCCAGCGCGGGAATTGGCTGCGGGTCGGCAGAGTCAGCATCCGTGAAGCCAGCGCTAATCGGCTTCGATGTAGGCGGCCTCGCCGATGTTGCC
The DNA here is from genome assembly GCA_010092805.1 of Chloroflexota bacterium. Lineage (GTDB taxonomy): Bacteria > Chloroflexota > Anaerolineae > Aggregatilineales > Phototrophicaceae > Flexifilum. The sequence goes on from JAADYY010000705.1 coordinate 2,314, forward strand.
GTTCAGCGCGCCATCCACATGCTCGCGCACCAGTTCAAAGCGTAGGATGTGCGATTCGTACGCTTCAACATCCACCAGCCAGCCGCGGCTGGTGAGTTCGGCGCTGTGATTGTCGTAAGTTGCGCCCGTTGTCACATCAACCATCTGCCAGGTAGCGCCGTTCAGCCAGCCCCAATCGTGCAGCCGCAGCCAGCCCTGCGAATGGTGCTGCGTCATGTTGATCACGATCAGGCGGTGGTCGCCAGTGGCCGGGTCGTACCAGCCGTAGGCCAGCAAATTGAAGTGGGTGAGGTTGTTGCGGCCAATCGGGTCGATGTCGAAGAGCTGCCATTCACCCTGGCGGTAAATGGGCGACTCCAGTTCGGCCATCAGCCGCAGGTAGTGCTCTTCGAGGTAGCCGTTGATCGGCTCGGCGGGCTGCCGCCCGATCTGCACAGGCAGCTTGACGAGCCGCCCGGTGAGCTGGCCGTCATGCAGCAGCACCGCGCCCGGCAGAGTCATCAGCAGCGTGGCGGCGGGGTAGCTGCGATGCGGCCCCAGCTTATCATAAGCGCGTGGCTCGTCGTGATTCTCCAGGAACGCCATCATCCGCTTCAGGAAGTTGACCGGTGCTTGCAAATGTTCGCGCAGCTTTTGCACGTCGTTTTCCAGCACGCGATCATAGACGATCTTGTCGTAGGCGTAGTCGAAGCCTTGCAGCAGCAGTTCGTACTCTTTGCCCCAGTAGACTTCGGCAATGAACAGAAAATCCGGGTGCTGGGCATGCACCTGCTGGATCATTGCCTCCCAGTATTCTTGCGGCGGCGGCGCTTCGACATAACCGTTCCAGGTGCTGGCGAAGACATCCGTGAGCATGAGCATCGCCATATCGCAGCGCACACCGTCGCACTGCGCGGCGATGTCCAGCACGGTGTCGCGGCAGGCGTCGCGCACCGCTGGCGAGAAGATGTTCAACTGCGCGGTATCCGACCAGCCAGGGAACAGCGGGTCGCGGCCATGGGCCATCACCAACTGCTCGCCCTTGACGGTTCTGTGAGCGAAGAAATCGCTGGGGCGGTGCTCCAGGTCTTCAGCGGTGCCCTGCACGATGTATTCGGGGTGTGCATACAGCCAGGGGTGATCGGTGGCGATGTGATTCGGCACGTAGTCGAGGATCACGCCGATGCCGCGTTCATTCAGCCGTTGGCGCAGCGCAGCGAGTCCTTCACGACCGCCAAGCTGTATATCGACTTCGTAGCGACCAACCGCATACGCCGAGCCGATGACATCTTCGTCGGTGAGATCCGGCAGCGCGGGTTGGTATTCGTGTTTGTACTTCAATGCATTGGCGCGCCCTGCCGGGTTGCGCTGCCACACACCCATGAACCAGATGAAATCCAAGCCAGGCTTGGCGAGCAGATCAACGGCCTCTTCTGGCACGTTCAGCAGCGTGATGGGTTCGCCATATTGGCGGCTGAGCGTCGTGAGCCAGACCCAAGTATTGACTTCGTAGACAACGAGTTTATCGGGCCATTTCGACATTTTAGCGTCCTTACGTCAGCTAGCGTTTCGCTATGGGACAAGCGCACCAGGCGGGATTCGTCGTCTGCCAGTAGGGCATTTATCTGACGAGCAGCCGAGACGAAATTCACCCCGTCTCGTGCGTTGCAGGGATTCTTTCCCTACGTTTAGTGTAATCCGTAAACGATTTCAGTGCTAGGCGTAAGCATTGGCTTTTCATGGATAATTTATAGTTTGCCAACGTCTGCTAGCGTGTGGGCCAAGTGTGTATCATTGCCCATACATACATGCGTGAAATCTATAAACACGGCGCGGCGGTGGTTGGCAATTTGCGCCCCGCAGGGTATCATCTCGGCGGTTGCACATGGGGGAAACACATGCGGCTCGATCTGAGCGGCCAAGTCGCGCTCGTCACCGGATCAGCGCGGCGAGTGGGGCGCGCCATCGCGCTGGAATTGGGGCGCAACGGCGTCAATATGCTGGTGCATTACAACGGCTCGTCGGAAGATGATGTCAAAGGCACCGTCCGCGAGATCAAATCATTTGGCGTCGATGCGTTCGCGGTGCAGGCCGACATCGGCCAGCCAGAAGGTGTCGAGAGTCTGTTTGCGGCGGTGCGCGAGCACTTCGGCCAACTGCACATTCTGGTCAACAGCGCGTCGGTGTTTCAGAAGCGCACTTTGATGGCTGTGACGTTGGACGATTGGCGGCAGACAATCGACGTGAACCTGACCGCGCCGTTTCTGTGTACACAGGCCGCCGTCACGCTGATGCGCGAAAACGACCCGCCCAGCGGCGTGATCATCAACATCAGCGACCGCGGCGCGATTGATCCCTGGCCGGAATACGCGCATCACGGCATCAGCAAGGCGGGCTTGCTCGCACTGACGAAAGTCACCGCCGCCAGCCTCGGCCCAGAGATCCGCGCCAACGCCATCATCCCCGGTCTGGTGCTCAAACCTGATCATTTCAGCGCCGAACGCTGGCAAGCCCCCGCTGAAGCGACTCCCCTCAAGCGGCCCGGCACCGCCGAAGATGTGGCGCGCGCGGTCATCTACCTGGCGAGCGAAGATTTCATCACCGGCGCGGTGCTCCATGTGGATGGCGGCCACAGCGTCATCTAATCGTCTGCTCAACCC
>JAADYY010000165.1 GCA_010092805.1 Chloroflexota bacterium
TCAACCAGCCAACGCGATAGGCACGCCTCCTTAACTATGTGGCTGTGGGTTGGTGCGGGCAGGTGTCAACACGCAGACGCCACAAAGGCGTGGCAGCAAAACACAAACTAACCGTTGAGGTGGTTGAAACACACGTACAGCACAACGCGCCGGGCATAAACAAACATTTCGTCAACGCATCGGCTGGGCTGCGAAACAAGCGATTTTAAACCAAAGGCTAGTTTGTTGTTTCAAAACTGTTGCTAACAAATGCCCTGTACCAAAAATCTTATAGCAGTATCCCTTTAAGAATACTGAGGTATATTATATACAATCCGGGCCGTTCTGCAACCAATGCGTTGATACAGCGGCGGTGTGTTTGTACGCCGCTGCATGGCAATCGTCATTGCCCCGCCGGGATGATTTGGACGGAGGGATCTTCGCGCAGCACGGCCTCGGCTCCGGCGGGGGCATATACCACCACAAGTACCATCGGCGCTGTGCCGCTGTTGATCGTCGAGTGATAAATTCCCTTTGGAATCCAGATGCACGCCCCCGCTGTGACTGTCACTGGTGCCTGATCGTCGAGCATTTGCTGCCCCTCGCCGGAGACGACGTAGATCACTTCATCGGCGGTGGGGTGGTTGTGGCGCACATGGCCTTTGCCGGGTTCCAGCGTGACATGCCCGAAGCTGAAGCTGGTCGCCCCGGTGACCCGTTCCTCACTCAGCATCCGGATCTTGCCCCAATCAAACGACAGGGTATCGACATCGTTGTTGTAGGTGATGTAACAATCATTGAATTTCTGCATGATCCACCTATTCTTGCTCAACAAGTGTATTCTGATGGCTGCTCAATCGAATTTCAGCGCTTTGAAGCGCTCGGCCTGCCCTTGAATCGCGCGCTCGGTGGGGAGCCGTTCCACACTCGACGCGCCGAAGAACCCAACCACCCCCTGCGTGTGCTGGAAGATATAGGCGGCGTCTTCTGGTTCGGCAATCGGCCCACCGTGACACAACACCAGAACCTCCGGGTTGACGGCTTGCGCCGCGTCGTGCATCGCTTGCACCCGCTGCGCCGACTCGTCGAGGGTGAGCGCAGTTGAGGCACCAATCGTGCCTTTGGTTGTCAGCCCCATGTGGGGCACCAGCACATCGGCCCCGGCTTCGGCCATCTTGCGCGCTTCTTCCGGTGTGAACACATACGGGCAGGTGAGCATATCGAGTTCATGGGCCATGCGGATCATCTCAACTTCGAGATCATAGCCCATGTTCGTTTCTTCAAGGTTTTGCCGGAAGACGCCATCGATCAGGCCGACGGTGGGGAAATTCTGCACGCCGTCGAAGCCCATCGCTTTCAACTGCTGAAGAAACACTGGCATCAACCGAAACGGATCGGTGCCGCAGACACCCGCCAACACCAGCGTATCCTGCACGACCGGCAGGACTTCGCTCGCCATTTCGGTCACGATCTGATTGGCGTCGCCATAAGGCATCATCCCGGCCAGGCTGCCGCGCCCGGCCATCCGGTAACGCCCCGAATTGTAAATGATGATCAGGTCAACGCCGCCGCGCTCGGCGAATTTCGCTGAAATCCCGGTACCAGCCCCGGCCCCAATGATCGGTTTGCCCGCTGCCACCTGCCCCCGCAGGCGCGCGAGCGCGTCACTCCGTGCGATGAATGGCATAATCAATTTGCCTTTTGTGCTGAGACCAATTGCAGCAGTCGATCTGCGAGGGCGGTGGCGAACACGGCATCGTTGATGTGCGCGTCGAGTTCGACCAATTCGACGTTGTCGCGCAAGTGCGTGCGGATCGCATCAAACAACGCCGTGTCCGCTTCCGGTGACCAGAATGCGCCGCCTTCCGCGTCTAACGCACTGACCCCCCTCAGCGGGAGCATGAGCACGGTTGGCCCCTGGGCCATGTTCAGTTTTTCAGCGATGATGCGCCCTAACTGTGCGGTTTCTGTTGGTGTCGTGCGCATCAGGGTGACGTTTTCGTTGTGCTGGTAGAGGTTGCGCGCTCTGAACTGCTCCGGGACGGTGGCCATCGACCAGAAGTTGACCATATCGAGCGCGCCGACCGACACGACCTGCGGCACGCGCTGCTGGCCCGCCGCTTCGAGGCGGTGCTCGCCCGCGGTGAGCACACCGCCGACCAACTCGTCGCACCACTCGGTGGTGGTGATGTCGGCCACACCTTCGATGAAGCCCCCGGCGATCAGCGCTTCCATCGCGCGCCCGCCGCTGCCCGTCGCGTGGAAAACGAGCATCTCATAGCCCGCCGCTTCGACTTGTTCACGCACCTGATTCACGCAAGGGGTGGTCACGCCGAACATCGTTGCGGCGATCAGCGGCTTATCTTCGGCGGCGGGGCGTGGCTGCTCAACCGCGCCGACGATCATCCCGGCAGCGTTGGCGAGGATCTGCCGTGAGAGCTTATTCAGCCCGGCAATATCGACCACCGAATACATCATGGTGATGTCCGTCACATCGACATAGGGGGCGACATCGCCGGACGCGACCGTGCTGACCATAATCTTCGGGACACCCACCGGGAGCGCGCGCATCCCCGCCGTTGCCATGGCGGTGCCGCCCGACCCGCCGAGGCTCAACACCCCATCGAAGCGGCCATCGGCATAAAGCTGTGGCACGAGTTTGGCCACACCCGCTGTCATGATGCGCACCGCGCCGCCGCGATCATTGGCTGCGCGCATCTGCCCAAGATCGCCGCCGCCCGCTTGTGCGACTGTCACCGCGTTGATGTCACCTTCGAGATTTGACTCGAAAATCCCCGCGTTGAGGACGAGGGTGTTCAACCCACGCGCCTGAATCAGATCGCGCACGTAGGCGAATTCGGCACCTTTGGTGTCGAGCGTGCCGATCAATAAAATGGTCTTGCTCAATTTTTAACTCCTGCGTAAATCTCTTTTAATGTTTTATAAGGCGGAGTGTAGCGCGTCCGTGCCTGGTTTGCCAGCGGATCGTGGGGATTGTGAAGTGCAGCGCACCGACTTGCTGCAAGATCTGCTGGTGTGGGGAAAACGGGGCACTCGCTGACGAAGCGTCAACAACGTCCTGCAAGTGCCCCGTTGATATAAGGCGGCTATGTTGAGAAGCGTCGTCGCCGCCACTGATCGAAGATCACAACCAGAATGATCACCAACCCCTGCGTGACCTGCTGCCAGAACGAACTCACATTGAGCAGATTCAGCCCGTTGCCGAGAATTGTGGTGATCAATGCCCCGATCAGCGACCCGAACACCCCCCCTTCGCCCCCGAAGAGGTTGGTGCCCCCAATGACTACCGCCGCAATCGAGTCGAGTTCTTGCCCCTGACCCATCAGCGCGTTGGCCGAATTCAGCCGCCCAGCGAGGACGATCCCGGCGATACCCGCCAGCATCCCGGAAATCACGTAGACGGCAACCTTCGTCCGCTCCACGCGAATGCCGGATACACGCGCCGCTTCACGGTTGCCACCAACAGCATAAATCGCACGGCCCAACGCAGTGTAACGCAGCACGTACCAAGCGATAATGACGATCACCAGCGCGACTACGGCGGGGACGGGAATGCCAAGAATCGCGCCGCTGCCCAGCCAGGTAAGCTGCTCCGGCAGCGAAGAGAGTGCTCCGGGTGCCGATGAGTAGGAGGGCACCGGCAGCCCGTCGGTGATGAGGAGCGCCAGCCCCTGAAGCGTCACCAGGGCACCCAGGGTTGTGATGAAATCGGGTATTCGCCCCCGTGTGATGATCAGGCCGTTGATCAGCCCGGCCAACGCACCGACACCGATCCCGATAGGTAGGCCGACCCAGAAATCTACCGGGCCAATGAACAAGGTTTCCGTAATTTCGATGCGCTGCGTCATCAACACGGCTGAAACCGAGGCGGATAGGGCCGCGACTGAGCCAACCGATAGATCGATGCCTGCTGAGAGAATGACGAAGGTCTGGCCAATGGCGAGGATCGCAAGCACCGCCCCGCGCCGCAGCACATTGGTGATATTGCCTTCGGTGAGGAAGAAGGGGGTGGCGAGCGCCAGGTAGATGCACAGCAGCAGCAGCGCAATTAGGGGGCCGCCTTGCAGCAGAAACCGACGCACGACGCGCCACATGGAGTTCGTTTGCGACGGTTTCTCTTTGCGCTCTGTCGGCTCGATTGCTTGTGGATTAATGGGTTGTTCGGTCACGATACCTGCTCCGTCGCATAGCTGGCACTGTGTAACAATTCCGCCTGTGTGGGTTTCTCGCTTGCATATTCAGCCTTGAACCGCCCATCCCGCATGACCAGAATTCGGTCGGACATGGACAGCACTTCCGGTATTTCCGAAGAAATCATGATGATCCCAATGCCATCGTTCGCCAGGCGGCGCATCAAAGCAAAGACTTCAGCCTTTGCGCCCACATCGATCCCGCGCGTGGGTTCGTCAAAGATCAGAATGCGTGCCCCGCTGTGCATCCAGCGGGCGAGCAGCACCTTTTGTTGGTTGCCCCCGCTCAAATAGCGCACAGATCGGTTCAGATCAGGGGGGCGCACCTGCAAATCTTGAATATACTTGTTGGCGGCTGACCGCTCGTCACGCAAGTTGAGCGATCTCAGCAGCGGGAGACCGCCGATCAACGGGAGCGTGACATTCGGCGCGATGGGCTGCACAGGGATCAGGCTGCCGCGCCGATCTCGCGTCAGGTAGCCGATCCCCGCTGCGACCGCATCGCCCGGATGATCGATCTGCACCGGTTGATTGTCGATGAAGATTGCGCCCGACTCATGGGGGAGCAGCCCAAACAGGGCGTCGGCCAATTCCGTTTGCCCCGCACCCATCAGACCGAAGATGCCTAGAATCTCCCCCTGATGCAGTTCCAGTGTAAGCTGATACAAATGATCCTGTACCGTCAAGTTCTCAATCCGCAGCAGGGATGGGCCGGTGCGGCGTTGCGCGTCGGCGCGCTGCTCGCCGGGTTTGTGACCCACCATGAGCTGCACAACCGTATCCCGGTCAGCCGCTTCAACAGGCATCGTGCCGACCACCGCGCCATCCCGCATAACCGTGACGCGCTGCCCAATGCGGGCGACTTCGTCCAGACGATGCGAAATGTAGATGATGCCAACGGCTTGTTCGCGCAGCCGCTGGATCGTCTCGAACAAGCGGTCAACTTCCGTTTCCGACAGCGCGGAGGTGGGTTCGTCGAGCAGCAGGATTTGGCAGTCGCGGGAGAGCACGCGCGCAATTTCGGTGAGCTGCTGTTCGGCCACGTTGAGCTGCCGGACTGGTGTGTGCGGATCAATGTGCGTCACACCCAGGCGGGCGAGGTTTTCACGTGCGATGTCGTTGGCCTGCGACCAATCGATCATGCCAAACGACCTGCGCGGCAGCCGACCGATCAGGATATTTTCGGCCACACTGAGCGCAGGCACGAGGCTGAGTTCCTGGAAGACCATGCCAATGCCGAGTTCCTGCGCTTGCTTGGGCGTCAAGTCGTCGGTTGGCTCGCCCCGAATGATGATTTGGCCACTGTCGCGGGACTCGGTGCCGCACAGCACCTTCATCAACGTGGATTTGCCCGCGCCATTTTCGCCCAGAAGCACATGGACTTCACCGGCGTGCAGATCAAAATCGACGGCTTTGAGTGCATGGACGCCGGGGAATCGTTTCTCGATTTGCTGCATTTCAAGGAGCGTTGGCTCTGATGACATGCACAAGGCTTTCTCTATCAATAACGTGAGCGGATGCCGAATGGCTGGCCCACCACACTCTAAATTTAGGGTTGCTGCAGGATGTCAATCTATATCTGAAGTGTGGCGGTCGTTACTGAGCGGTGTAGCCTCCATCCACGCTCAAGACAGCGCCAGTGGTGTAACCTGCTTCGTCGCTCGCCATATAGAGGATGGCAGCGGCGATTTCGTCAGATGTGCCCAGCCGATCCAACGGACGAACAGACTCCAGCCGCCGCCGCTCTGCCGTCGGATCAGATGCGCGGCCAAGCGCCGCTTCAACCAGCGGCGTATACGTCGTGCCGGGGCACACACAATTGACCCGAATCCCCTGTGCGGCGTGGTCGAGGGCGCAGCTCTGCGTCAACGCGATGAGCGCTGTTTTCGAGACGTTGTAGGCCACCTGATTCTTGATGCCGACCAACCCGGCTTCAGACGACACATTCACAATCGCGCCGCCGCCTTGTGCTTGCATGATCGGGACGACGTACTTTGTGCAAAGGAACGCCCCGGTCACGTTGACCGCCATGAGTTGTTCCCAATCGGCAAGCGCGGTCATGGTGACATCGCCCTGCATGTAGACGCCAGCATTGTTGACCAGCACATCGATGCGGCCCCACTGCTGCACATCTTCAACCATGCGCTGAATATCGGCCTCACGCGCGAGATCGGTGGCAATGAACCGAACTTCGCCCGGCCCCAAAGCGTCGATTTCGCGCTGCGCATCCGCCCCATTTGCCAAATCGCGGCTCACGAGGGCGACTGCCGCGCCCTCACGGGCGAAGGCGGCGGCGGCGGCGCGGCCAATCCCCAGGGAGCCACCTGTCACGATCACGGTTTTGTTTTGAAAACGCATATTGTCTGGCCTTCCAAGCGCTCAAGACCCGGTGGGGAAGACTCCCCACCGGGTCTCATGACGGGCGATGGTGCTACTCGCACTCGGCTTGGATGGCTTCCCAGTCGATTTCGGGCAACGCAGGATCGGGGTAGAAAAGATCTGCATTGACCGCATAGGCAATCCGCGGGCGAATGTCGAAGGTTTCTGGAGTCTCGATGCCGCAGGCCAACTGAACAGCGAACTGCGTCCCGAACCAGCCCCAATCGGCGAAACCGTGCGTGGTTTCAGCGATCAAACGGCCCTCACGAATGCGCTCGGTCGACTCAGGGGTGTTGTCGTTGGTGAACACCGCGACCAGCGCGTCGCCGACAGCGGCACCGGTTTCGGCAGTTTCCAGACGCTCAACGGCTTCAGCCGCCAGCATCGCACCCATCCCCATTTCGTTGGAGGCTGCCCAGATGAAGTCGAGATTTTCGGGGTTGGCCTGGAGAATATCTTCCGCGCAGTTGACGCCGCGCTCGCGGTTCCAGTCGGCGGCGCACGGCTCGCCCACAATTTCAACACCCGGATATGCGTCCATCACAGCGTTGAAACCATTCAGACGCGCGGTCGAGAAGAACCCGCCCGCGATGCCCTCAATGATCGAACCACGTGCTTCAATCGCGGCGGCTTCCTCTTCGCTCAGTTCACCGTAGAGTTCTTCCCAGAACGCGAGATCGAGGAATTGGTCTTCTTCCAACTCCAGCATTTCGCCTTCGCCCAGCACGCCAGGGCCGCCGAA
>JAADYY010000706.1 GCA_010092805.1 Chloroflexota bacterium
CAGCAAGCAGATTACCAGAGTGCTTACGCACTATATACATCCCTTTATCCTGCCCTAAAGGAAACGTTTATACGAATCTAATGGGAACGGGCTAAGCTTGAACGGAAGTTGACTCGCAATGACATAAGGAAAGCTATGTTTCCGCCTAATCCCAATAATCAACGTCAGGACAACCAGCCTGACGGCTCTGGTGAGCCACCAAGACCCCAATTTCAGCCGCCGCGCTGGATTTGGGTGGTGCTAATTCTGACTTTACTGATGTGGACGCTGCTGCGTTTGCCCGACATGGTGGGCGGCGTACTCACAGATCAGCCGATTGAAGTTTCGTATTCTTTCTTCATCGATCAGGTCGAAGCAGGCAACGTAAGCGAGGTAACGCTGCGGGAGAGCATCGCGCGCGGCCAATTCAACAGCACCGTGACCTTCCCGCCGAACGGATCGCCGCTGCTCGATCAAGGGGTGCAGCAGCGCACCTCGTCGGCGTTTACCACAACCCTGCTCCCGGTTGAAGACCCCGAATTGGTGCCGCTGCTCAACGAGCAGGGCGTGACCGTCGTCGGCCAGACGACCGAAGTGAACCCCATTCTGCTGTTCCTGTTCAACTGGGGGCCGCTGCTGCTGCTGGTTGGCTTTATTTTCTGGTCAACGCGCCGTGTGCAGCGCCAGGCCGGGGGCATCTTCGGGTTCGGGCGCACGCAAGCCCGCGAATATGACATGGAACGCCCGCAGGTGACCTTCACGGATGTCGCGGGGCAGGCCGCCGCCAAAAACGAGCTTGTCGAGATCGTCGACTTCCTGAAGGAGCCGGACAAGTACATCGCGCTCGGCGCGCGGATTCCGCGTGGTGTGCTGCTGATCGGCCCGCCGGGTACGGGTAAGACGCTGCTGGCGCGCGCGGTCGCGGGCGAGGCGAAGGTGCCGTTTTTCAGCATCGCGGCGTCGGAGTTCGTCGAGATGTTTGTCGGTGTCGGTGCTTCGCGCGTGCGTGATCTGTTCAACAAGGCGAAGGCCGGTGCGCCTGCCATCATCTTCATCGACGAGATCGACGCGGTCGGGCGTCAGCGCGGGGCTGGCCTGGGCGGCGGCAACGTCGAACGCGAGCAGACGCTCAACCAGATGCTTTCCGAAATGGACGGCTTCGACCAGACCGAGAGCGTGATCGTCATGGCTGCCACCAACCGCCCCGACGTGCTCGATCCGGCGCTGCTGCGTCCGGGCCGCTTCGACCGTCAGGTGACCGTCGCCCTGCCGGATCGCACCGGGCGTCAGGATATTCTGGGCGTGCATGTGCGCGGCAAGCCGCTGGACACCGATGTCGATCTGGAGTCCGTCGCCAAGGTGACCGTCGGGTTTTCCGGCGCGGACATTGCCAACCTCGCCAACGAAGCGGCGCTGACAGCGGCGCGCAGGAATCGCAAGCGCATCACGGCCAGCGATTTCTCGGAAGCATTCGAGCGGATCGTGTTGGGCACGCAAGCGCCGCCACTATCGAACGAGCATGAGCGCCGTGTCACAGCGTATCATGAGGCTGGCCACGCGCTGACCGCTGCGCTGACACCCGGCACCGACCCGGTCTACAAAGTGACAATTGTGCCGCGCGGTCAGGCGGGCGGTGTGACCGCCTTCCAGCCGGAAGATGACCGCCGTCTGTATTCGCGTGAGTACCTGCTGGGCCGGATGGTCGTTGGCCTGGGCGGGCGCGCCGCCGAAGAAGTCGCTATCGGCGAGATTACCAGCGGGGCTTCCTCGGATCTGCAGATGGTCACGTCCACTGCGCGGCGCATGGTGTCGCAGTTGGGCATGAGCGACGCGCTGGGGCCGCTCAACTACGGTGATGACGAGCGCCAGCCGTTCCTGGGCTACTCGCTGTCGCAGGGGCGCAACTACAGCGAGGAAACCGCCGCCAAAATTGACGCCGAGGTCCGCCGCATGGTCGAAGAAGCACATCAGCAGGCGGTGGCGCTGCTGCGCGACAACCGCGAGAAGCTCGATGCGCTGGCGCAGGATCTGCTGGAAAACGAAGTCGTCGAGCGCGACCGTGTGCTGGAAATTGTGGGCATCCAGCGTGAAACACCGTCGTTCGAGGCATCCCAGAACGAACACGGGCACTAATCAGCGCCGACACCACCGCGCGTATCGGGCGTTGGCGGGCGAAAATGTCTGCCAACGCCCGATTTGATCGTTCGCTATGCTTCTTCCGCCGCCTTGACCGCCGCGTTGATGATGTCCTGCGCGATGTGCTGCGGCACCTGATCGTAGTGATCGAACTTCATGGTGTAGATGCCACGCCCGCCCGTCATTGAGCGCAGTTCGTTACCGTAGCGCATCATTTCGGAGAGCGGCACCTGCGCGGTGATCACACTCTTGGCGCTTTCGGTGTCCATCCCCTGCACGCGCGCGCGGCGGGTGTTCAGGTCGCCGAGGATGTCGCCCATCATCTCCTCCGGCACCGTGACCTCCACGTGCATCATCGGCTCAAGCAGCGCGGGTTTAGCCTCTTGGAACGCCAGCTTGAACGCCTCACGCCCGGCGATCTGGAAAGCGATATCCTTCGAGTCGACCGGGTGCTCCTTGCCGTCCACGACCACCGCCCGCACATCGACCACCGGGTACCCCGCAATCACCCCGTGATCAAGCAGACTTTGGATGCCCTTGTCAATCGAGGGCACAAACGGCCCGGAGATCGCGCCGCCGACAATCGCCGATTTGAACTCGTAGCCGTTGCCCGTGTTTGGCTCTAAGCGCAGTGTGACCTCGCCAAACTGCCCCGCGCCACCCGTCTGTTTCTTGTGGCGATAAGTCGCGGTGCCCTGCTGCATGATCGTCTCGCGGTATGGCACTTTCGGCATTTCGATATCCAGCCCCACGCCCAGCGCCTCCGCGCGGCTGATGGCAATCGAGACGTGCATCTCGCCCATGCCTTCAAGAATCGTCTGCTTGACGGCGGGGTCAAGACGCCATTGCAGCGTTGGATCAGCGTCGCACAGCCCGGTGAGAATCACCCCCATCTTCGAGGTATCGGCCTGTGTGCGCGGCACCACCGCCACTTGGTACAGCGGCTCTGGGAATTTCGGCGGCATGACGCGCAGGTGATCGTCTTTGGTGCTGAAGGTATCCCCGGTTTTCGTATGGTTCAGCTTGGCGACCACGCCAATATCGCCCGCGTGCAGCACCGGTTCGGGAAGCTGTTCCTTACCGCGCATCGTCATCAGCGCGCCGAAGCGCTCCTCCACATTTTGCGTCGCGTTGAAGTAGCGGTGATCGCTGTGGATGGTACCGGAGAAGATGCGGAAGTACGTCAGCGTGCCCACAAAGCGGTCGGTCGTCGTCTTGAAGATGTAAGCGGCCAGCGGGCCGTCATCGCTCTGCGGCGGGTAATGATAATCGGTCGATTCATCTGGCTTGATGAACTGGAAGCGCCGCTCCGACGGCGGGGAGACGTAAACCGTCAGCGCCTCCAGCAGCGGCACCGTCCCAATGTTGTGCGTCCCAGATGTGACGAAGACCGGCACCGTGTTCAGCGTGTGATCCCTGGCGGCGGCGCGCATCCCTTCGCGGATCTCGTCGCGGGTCAGGTCACCTTCGGAGAAATACTTCTCGATCAGCGTGTCTTTCGCCTCTGCCGCCGCTTCCACCAATGTTAGATGCGCTGCTGTCGCCGCTTCTTCCATGTCGCTGGGCAGGTCGGAGCGTTGCGCACCGGCATCATAATAGGCTTTCATCGTCAGCAGGTTCACAACGCCCTTGAAGTCGTGCTCTTTGCCAATCGGGATCATCACTGGGACGAATTTATATTCGGGGAAACTTTCCTGCAAGCTGCTCAACGCACCTTCGAAGTTGGCGTTTTCGCGATCCATCTTGTTGATCACGACGATGATCGGCTGCTGGTAGACGCGGGCATATTCCCACGCCAACTGCGTGCCGACCTCAACGCCGGAAACCGCATCGACGACCACCACCACCGAGTCGGCCACGCGGATCGCATTCTTCAAATCGCCCTGAAAGTCGGTGTAGCCGGGCGTATCCAGCACATTGATCTTGAAGCCCTCGAACTCAATCGGAACCAGCGAGGTCGAAAGCGACAGCCCGCGCGCTTTTTCGTCTTCGTCCCAGTCCGAAACGGTATTCTTCTCTTCAATCCGTCCCAGACGGTTGGTAGCACCGCTGTTATACAATAAAGCCTCGACCAACGAGGTCTTGCCAGATCCCTGGTGCCCGACGACGGCGACATTGCGCAGTTTGTCAGTGGTATACTCATTCATAAATTTTTGTCCTCTCAAAATGCTGCGGCAGGTGCACCCCAACACATGCGGAATTTCGCATATTGCATTCTGAAATTTTAAGCTGATGCTAAGAAATTGTCAAAACCATTCATCTGGACATCACACGACAAGTGTCATCTTTTAGCATTTGGATCACATAATCGGCGGGAATGGTGTGTTCGCGCTGCCCCTGATATGGGGC
>JAADYY010000707.1 GCA_010092805.1 Chloroflexota bacterium
ACAACAGGTCGCACCAGGTTCAATTCGGCTCAAGCCGGAAGCGCTTTCCTCCACTGCCGCTAAAGCGGCGTGGCTTGCTCGCGGGCTAAAGCCCTAATCGGTAAACGGCAGCATCAAGGCGAGATCAAGAGTTGAGAGGGACGAACAGCATGTCACAACGATTCTGGACAGTCGGGCTGTTGGCGGTGGGGTTGGCGGTGCTGCTGGCCACCATCTCCGGCGTGAGTGGGCAGTCAGGCTTCACATTTGGCACCGGGTGGACAGCCTCCTACTGGAACAACACCGACCTGACCGGTGCCCCCGTTCTCACAGAGGCGCTCACCGGCGGCGTTAACTTCAATTGGGGCGCAGGCAGCCCACAGGCTGGTGTCATCAACGTTGACGACTTCTCGGCGCGCTTCGAGTCGGCGGCGAACTTCTTCCAGGCGGGCACCTATCAATTCCGCGCCGGGTCGGATGACGGTATTCGCGTGTTCATCGACGATGAGCTGGTGTGGGATCGATTCATCGGGCGCGAATTCACTTCGGAGACATTCGACCGGGTTTTCACCACCGCTGGCAACCCCCGCCTGCGCGTGGAATACGTCGAATTCATCGATCAGGCGGCGGTTCAGTTCTCGTGGCAGTTCCTGGGCGCGGGCGGCGCGACCGTGACGCCGTTCGGCACGCCGCCCGGCCCCACCGCGACCCCGTTCGGCACGCCGTTCGGCAATTTCGGGCAGGTCTCCGGCGCACGCGGGTTGGCGCTGCGCACCGGGCCGTATTTGGGCGCGTCGTTCATCACCACGCTGACGCCGGAGAACAGCTACTCGATTCTGGGCCGCAGCCGCGACGAGGGCATCTACAATTGGTATCTGGTGACGACAGGCGAGCAGGAAGGTTGGGCCTCTGGGCGCTTCTTTGACCCGGCGGTGGAAGATGTCAACCTCATCCCCGAAGTTGGCAACCTCTTCGATAACCTGGACGATGCGCCCGGCGTCGGCGCGGTCGCCATCCCGCGCGCAGTGATGAACCTGCGGCGGCGGCCCAGCCAGCGCACCGAACGCATCGGCATGATCCCCTGGGGCGGCGTCGCGGATTTGATCGGGCGGACGATTCAGGCGGGCGAAAGCCGCTGGCTGCAAGTGCGTTACGCCGGCATGGTCGGCTGGATCGATGCGCGCTGGGTCACGGTGCAGGGCGATCTGCTGGCTGTACCAATTCGCTGAGCGCGCCCACGCCGCATCACAGTGCAGGGGTGAGCGGGAGGCACAGCGTCTGGAACAGTCGCTAAATCAACATATATGTACAAAATATATTAACCCCTCTCCCTGTGAAGCTGTGGGAGAGGGGTGGCGTGCCGCGCCGGGGTGAGGGCAATACCGGGGCCACCACCGACCAAAACCGCAGAACAACTTTGAAGCGCTTGCCCTGCCCTCACAATGGGATCATGGTTCCGTCGGCGCTGAGTCTGCGGTAGAATAGCCTGTGTGCAAGGCGTTGACTCGACGCCGACGGTTGGGCGATGAGCAGGGGGCGTGGCGTGAGCAAGATCTGGTTTGGGCTGGACATCAACCCGGCAACCGCTGAGGTTGCGTCGGCGCTGCGGCGCGCGCAGATGGCCGACCGGCTCGGCTTTGACCTGATCACCGCGCAGGATCACCCGTACAACCGGCACTTTCTGGATACCTGGACGCTGCTGGCGGTGCTGGCCGGCTATACCGAGCGCGTGCGGCTGGGCACCAATGTCGCCAACGTGCCGCTGCGCGCCCCGGCGCTGCTGGCGAAACAGGCGGCCTCGCTCGATGTGCTCACGGGTGGGCGCATGGAGTTGGGCATCGGTGCGGGCGCGTTCTGGCGCGGGATCGCGGCGCTGGGTGGGCCGGAGCGCGCGCCGCGTGAGGCGTTTCTGGCCTTCCGCGAGGCGCTGCACATCATTCGCGGCATGTGGGACAGCGCGGGGCAATCGTTCAGCTTCTCCGGCGATTTCTACACGGTCAACGGAGTCGTGCCCGGCCCGGCCCCCGTCGGCGCAGGGCGGATTTGGGTGGGGGCGGGCGGCCCGAAGATGCTCGAACTCACCGGGCAGTTAGCCGACGGCATCTGGACATCGGTGGCCTACGTGCTGCCGGAGCGCCTGGGCTGGGTCAACGAGCTTATCGACGCGGGCGCGGCCCAAGCCGACCGCGCCCCGACCGCGATTCGGCGCGGCTACAACGTCATGGGGTCGCTGCACACATCCAACGGCGCAGGCCGCCTTTCGGAGCAGGGCATTCACGGCGACAGCATCTATTGGATCGAGACGCTGACACGGCTCCACGCCGATCATCGGCAGGATGCGTTCGTCTTCTGGCCCAGCGGCGACGACACCGAAATGCAAATCGAGCGCTTCGCCCACGAAGTCATCCCGGCCATCCGCGAGCGCTTCCCCACCTGAACATCCGTTTGTGCATGATCATCCACTGCGAACATAAACCGCATGAGTTACATCGCATGAGTTACATCGCATGAGTTACATCGCATGAGTTA
>JAADYY010000166.1 GCA_010092805.1 Chloroflexota bacterium
AAATTCGGCGAATTCGATCTTGAGGCCCTGCGTGAATTGCTCGTGTTCGGTTGCCACACCTGCATTCTGTAACCGCTCCACGAGATTCGCTAAGCGGCGCGGCAGTCCCTCATCGTCGCTACCATCATGAGGATCGGCGCTATCGTTCATCGCCATGCTCATGAAGCCCCGCGGCGACACATGTTCCCATTCGTCCGGCTGCATACGGAGCTGGTCGGGTGCGTTTAATTGCAGCAGCAGGTCAGACAACTGCTCAAGATCGGTGTCGATGGTTGTTCGGGACAACCGTGCGGCCAGCGGGCGCTGGTTCGAAAACCCGCGCTGTGCTAAATCAAATAAGACGGCTTTGCGCTCAACAGCGTCATCTGGGCACAGCACTTTCGGGCTTACATCGACCAACCGTTTGGGCACCGCGTCCCCAAGGCGGCTCTGGAAATGCGGTCTGTAAGATTCCTCGCGGTCAATCTCTTGACACTCAGCCACCTTGAGCACACAGGTATGGGGGGTGCTGTCGTCAATGAGATGCGCGTCAACAACATACACCCCCGCGCCAGACATGCCATCGCCGAGTTTGTCAACACAGGCCAGGCGTTTGACGCCAGGAAGCGCCTTGATCGCAGGCACATGCGCCGGATTAAAGTCGTGCTCGTTGGCTAGTTCAACAGGGGACATAGAATCGGCAGTATTCGCACTCCTGCGTGTGTGCTTGGGCTGTCCAGTCTGCTGTCGCTCGCGCGCTGTGTCTTGCCCTACCATAGCTTTTACGAAAACATAACGTTGATCAAACTTTAACATGGAACAAGAGGGGTCGCAAGCATTTTCATTGCGAGTTTCTGCAATTCAGCCGCGAAATTTACATTCGGTTTGCTGTTCAGCTTAGGGGAACACCTGTGAGCCGCGCCGTTCAAAGCGGCACTGCTTGGCGCGACTCATGTGTCAGGTACAACTTATATTGCAGTGTGCCGGGGCCACATGACGCCGATCAAGCTACTCGGCGTCTTCGTTCGCCTTGACCGACGTTGTGATATTGATCCGCAGTGCGGCATGTTCAGCGCTCACACGGCCTTGCAGCGCCGGGAACAGTTCGCCCCACACAAACGGATCGGTTTCGAGGATGGCGGGGACACGGGGGTAGGCGCTGCGCCCCACAAACCGACCGTATTGCGCGGTGGCCTGTTCGATTTGCACCATCAACTCGTCGCCGTAAATATCGCTCAGCCGCATCCGTTGATCGATGCCAACCTGTAGAGCGCGCCACCCCTCAAGAAACGCATTGGGCTGATCAGGCGTGCCGCTGCGCAGCGGCAGTTTGGTTTCTGGGGCCAGCGACAGCCAATCGATGTAGGATTCGTTGTAGTAGTAGGCCACAAACGTCTCGACGGCGGGCGAAGCCCCAAGCAGCACCCCCAAACTCATGATGGCGGCGCGGCTCAGCGGCGGCGGCACCTGATCTTCGGCGTTCTGAATTTGGGTGACGACGCCGGTGTTGCGCGCCAAGTAGTCGGGTTCTTCAACGCACTGCTCGCAGGTGGGCGCGAACGTCTCCCACAGGCCCGCCAATTCATCGAGGATGAGCGGCGACCAGATCGTCATGCCGCAGTTCCCCGCCAGGTAGGCGCTGCGTGTCTCATTGGCCCCCCAATTGCGCTCCGGTGGCCCAGATGCTTGCAGGAGTGTGGCGTAAAAGTCGATGGCTTCAGCGAAGGCCGGCGAATTCAACGCCAGATTGTTGCTCTCATCCAGCAGCCGCGCGCCGTTCGACAGGGCGAAGTGCTCAACGACGTGGGTCGTGTAGGTTTCCTGAGTCGTATTCGGCCCGCAGAAGCCGTAAAAGCCGTTCTCTGGGTCGTGGAGTGCGGCGGCGGCGTCCAAAATCGCATCGAAGCTGTCCGGCACCGCCAGATCATTTTCGGCGAACAAATCGGTGCGGTAGAGCAGCAGATACGCCCACCCATCCGACGGGATAGCGCGGTACTGGCCGTTGTCGGTGCGCATGGCACTCAGGACGCTGGGGCTGAACGTTTCGGCCCCCAACGATTCAATTAATGAAGTGGTGCGCTGGGTATCGAGCAGCACCTGATCGTACCATTCGTAGGTCAGGTGCAGCGGATGCAGCACCACATCCGGCAGTGTGCCAGTGCGCGCGTTCAACTGCATCAGTTGATCCATGAACGTCTCGTCCATCACGACGAAGCGCACCTCAATATGGGGGTTGGCCGCTTCGAACTGCGCGATCAGCGCGCGCTGCCGTTCGACCATCGCGGGCAAAAAATGAACAGACCACAACACAAGGGTTTGCGGCTCCGGCTCAGGTGTCTCCTGAGCGTAGCCCGGCCAGGAAACGCCGACCGTCGTTAGCAGCAATAACAGAAGAAACAACGTTGCACTTAACGCCTTCATTTTTATCCTCGTAAGTAGCGGCTCTAAATCCGCTTATCGCGGCTGTATAGCGATTGTGATATGGGTGACATCGCGCGGTTGCGTGACCTGGGACTGTAGCGTGTATTGTAGCACAAACTCGCTTAGCGCTTTGGCGCATTCTAGTCTAGAATCAAGCATCAATGTGTACGGCGATTGCCCATCATCATCCCTGGGCGGCATCATCGCCATGCGCACACCGGCAAGGCGCAAGGTTCGGGAATCGACATTCACTATCGAGAGGGTGACGCCGCTCATATGCTGCTCAAGGGTGCATCGCAACGTCCGCGCTTTTTTCTGCCCGCTGCCCCACCCCACACGAGCGCAACCACAGGCGCGCAGTGTGTTGCGTGGCTGCTGACCAGCCTCAACCGTGACCCCGTAGCGGACACAACGGCGCGTGATGAGTTGGATACGGATGCGCTGGTCGCAGCGTTGGCAGCGCAGGATCTGCATGTGGAGCGCGGCCTCACGACCCCGGAAGCGCTCCACACGCTCACGGCGGGCGGCGAGCCGGTATTGGTGCAGTTGGCCCCGCCCGACGAACAACCCTATTGGGTGATGGTTTGGCGTCGGGTGGGGCGGCGCTACCAAATTGCCGATCCGATGATGGGGGTGCGTTGGGTGTCGCAGGCCGCGCTGCTGGCCGAAGTGGCGCGCCCGGCACGCCAGATCGCTGGTTCAGACTGGGATCAAGCGTGGTTAGCACCACTGTTCAGCGACGATCTGCGGCGGCGGCTGGCCGCGTTAGCCATCACGACAACGGTGATCGACGCCCTGATCGATCAGGCGCAGCCGAGTCTCTTTCATCTGGGTGCGCTGGACGCTGCCACGCGCATGACCGAGCACATGATCACGGCGGGCGGGGGGCGGCGCGGCCCCCAAACCCCCCAGCTCCGCACGCCCCCCGTACGGGCCGGCCGCGCCCCCCCCCCGGCCGCCCCGCCCCC
>JAADYY010000167.1 GCA_010092805.1 Chloroflexota bacterium
CTTATCATCACCATGCAGGCGTTCAGCCTCTACGCGCAGATTCAGGCCATGACGCGCGGCGGCCCGCTGGACTCCACGCAGTCGCTGGTGTATCAAACCGTCATTCGCGGCTATGAACAGCAGAACATTGCCGGCGGGTCGGCCATCTCCGTCATCCTATTTGGCATTGTCCTCACCATCACGCTCATCCAACGCTATTTGACGAGGGAAAGAGTTTAATGGCTACCCAAACGCTGTCACGACGTGTTGCGCCGCAAGTGAGTGACTATGTGTTGATCTGGCGTTATGTGCCCTTGATCCTGATTGCGCTGGTTTTCGTGCTGCCGATTCTGTTCATGGTCTTTTCGTCGCTGAAGCCAGATGACCAGTTGCTGCGGGATACAGCATCCCTGCGGGCGTTCTTGCCAGTGGGCGATCTCTCCTTCCAGAATTACGCCGACGCCTTCGAACGGGTGCCGATGCTCACCTTCGTTGGGAATTCGGTTTTCGTGACGGGCGTCACGGTGCTGTTGGGCCTGGTCGTCAACTCGATGGCCGCCTTCTCCTTTGCGCTGCTGCGCTGGCGCGCCAAGAATACGGTTTTCTCGACGATCCTGGCGACCTACATCGTGCCCTTTGAGACCATCGCCATCCCGCTGCTGTTGATCGTCAACACACTGCCCTGGATCGCAATCGGCGACGCTGGAATCACCGTCACGCAGGGCTGGCTGAACACGCTGCATGTGCAAATCATCCCCTGGATTGCGTCGTCCTTCCAGATTTTCTTGTTCTACTCGTTCTTCAAGGATCTGCCGCGTGAGCTGATCGAAGCGGCGCGCATCGACGGGGCCAACTCATTTCAGATCTATTGGCGCATCATCATGCCCATCTCTGGGCCGGTGCTGGCGACAGCCGCCATTTTGCGGATCATCGATATGTGGAATCAGTTTATCTGGCCGCTGATGGTCGTCCAATCCGAACAGGTGCGCCCGGTGATGGTCGGCTTGCAGTATTTCTTCCAACTCGATACAGCCTGGGGGGAGATTATGGCGTATCTCTCCACCCTGACCATCCCGGTTTTGATCGTCTACCTGCTGCTGCAGCGCACTTTCATCGAAAGTATCGCATCGACAGGCGTGAAAGGTTGATGCCGCTGGCACTCCGCTCGTGATCACAGGGCCGTTCTGTGATCACGAACTTCGGAGGTGTGGCTCCCCAGCGAACACCCCGGCGGACGATTTAGCGGCTGGGCATCCTCAGCGCGCCGTCCAGGCGAATTACTTCGCCGTTGAGCATCGGGTTTTCAATGATCGCCTGGGCGAGCTGCGCGTACTCTACCGGGCGGCCCAGCCGCGGCGGGAACGGCACCAACTGCTCCAGCGATTCGCGGGCGGCCTCTGGCAGGCTGGCCATCATCGCCGTCTCGAACACGCCCGGCGCAATCGTACACACGCGAATCCCACTGCGCGCCAGATCGCGGGCAATCGGCAATGTCATCCCCACGACCCCGCCCTTCGACGCCGCATACGCCGCCTGCCCCACCTGACCATCGAACGCCGCAATCGACGCCGTGTTGACGATCACGCCGCGCTCGCCCGCCGCGTTGGGTGGGTTTTCAGCCATGAGCACCGCCGCCAGCCGCAGCGTGTTGAAGGTGCCGATCAGGTTGATGCGGATCACGCGCTCGAATTCGTCGAGGGGGTGCGGCCCGTCTTTACCGACTGTCCGCCCGCCGCTGACGACGCCCGCGCAGTTGATCAGCACATGCACTCCACCAAACGCCGTGACCGCCACCGCCAGCGCACCCTGCACCTCGGATTCGCTGGTCACGTCCGCTGCCACGAAGCGCGCCGACTCACCCAGTTCGCCGGCGATGGCCATACCCTGCGCCTGATCGCGGTCGATGATCAGCACCCGCGCGCCGTTGGCGGCGAACTGGCGCGCACAGCCCGCGCCCAACCCGGACGCCCCGCCCGTGATCACGGCGGTAATTTCGTTGAGTTTCAAAAGATTGTGCCCCCAAACAACTGCCCGGCTGCTCAGCGCTGATCTTTGGGGCGGCCAAGCCCACCCATTTGCTCGACGGAGAAATCGAGCGCGATACAGTATGACTCATCGAGCAATAGACAAGTCGCCTGACGCGCACGGCCCTGCGAGTCGGTGGGGAAGTTGGCTTCTGCGGCCAGCGTCGCCCGCAGCTTGTGATGTTCCAGCACCCGCGCCATCCGTTCGGCTAATGGCCTGGGCATCGTGCCCAGCAGCCCATAACCCGTCGCCAGCAGATCCACCAGCGGCAGCGCGCGGTTGATGTCGTCGCCCATCTCGGCGATGTGCCGCCAGGGGCCGAAGGTGCTGGCATAAGCCTGCGAAATATCCAGCACCAGTTCGTTGATGTTGGCGGGCTTGCCGTCGAAGTGGACGGCGACCTTCGGCGCGTTGTGGTGATACAGCAGCGGATGATCATCGGTGAACAGCAGCCGCCCGAACACGCCCAGCGTCAGGCGGTGCTCCAGCACGCCCAGCACGCGGATGATGTAGTTGGCACGCGGGCGCAGCCCCTGCGCAGATTCGTCGTACTCCGCCGTCTCGATGATCAACTGGAGTTCGTTCGGCACGCCGCCCACCTGCGCCACCAGCAGCACCCCGTAGATGTTTTCGGCTGCCAGCGCGCTGATCAATTGATCGCGGGGTGACTCGGTCTCGGTTGGCATGGCGTTCACCCCTGCCCGTGACGGAGCCGGCTGGCCGTCCACTCGACTGCCGGGTAGCCGACCGCCGTCAGATCGGCGATCACGGCCTCAACGTCGTAGGGCACCGCCCGCAGATCAACCTGCACATCGCCGTCGGCAAACGTCAACAGCCCCCACTGCGCCTTCCCTGGCTGATCAACCGAGAGGCCAATGCTGCCTACGTTGAGCGCGCGCCACGCGCTGATCACCAGTTGGCGATCCATCTGGCGGTGGATGTGCCCGCCGATACCCAGCCGCCCCTCACGATCTAGCAGGGCGTCGGCGGCTTCTTCCTCGGTCGAGTCCGGCGAGAGCACGCCTTCATCGTCGCCGGGCACGCCGTGATAGCCGATCACGTAGCCGTAGCTGTCGGCGTCGAGGCCGCACTCGTCCCCCAGCTTGACCAGAAATTCATAATCCGTAAAGCTGAGCTGCTCCAAGCCCCAACGCAGCCCCGCGTCCGCCGCTTTCATCTGCGCGATGAATGCCGCGTAGTCGTCGGCTTTCTCGATCACTGGCTGACGCGGGCGCTCACCGCGCACCAGATAGCGATCCGTGTTGCCGCTGATGACACAGACGCTGCCCTTCGTGGCGTCGTCGGCGTCCGCCGCGGCGACCAGCGCTTGAATGCAGCGGACGCATTCGGTGGGGCGTGGGCCAAACGCCGCCAGATCGCCCAGCACCCAGGTGCGATCAGCACCGCCCGCCGCCGCCAGGTCGGCCAGGGCCGCTTCCAGCGCGGTCAGGTTGCCGTGAATATCGGAGAGAACCGCCAGCCGCATGTGATGTCCCTTCTTCCGTTGATCGCGTTTTGATCTCAGCCGTCTACTATAGCATAAACTCGCCCCGCCCCGAAAAACCTCCGACCATCGGCATACACATCATGGCATTACTCACTCGAGCCGTACAATTCGTCGATATCGCTCAGGCGATAGTACACACGATTGCCTTGTTTGCGGCTTCTGACAACGTCTCTCGTAACGAGTGCTTCCAAAGCGCTCTCAAGCGTCTTTTTGGTGATGGTTTCCCTCAGCGATCTCCTTCGGATTTCCTTGAATATGTCGTCTCTCGTGTTCTCATAAGCGTAGATACGGGCTAAGCCCTTCATTGCATCCAGGACTATATCTATGTTCGAAAACTCGTCATCGATTTGGACTTTTTCCGACCCAATACCAAGA